>CALMAR010000104.1:0-3998 GCA_937859855.1 uncultured Kineosporia sp. | reverse complement strand
GATGCCGGTGCCGACCGTGATCATGATCATGGAGTCGTCGGCGTGCCGGGCCGCTCGCCGGGGCCGGCCGGGGAGCGGGCCCGGGTGGCCTGTGAACTGGAGGCCGGGCTAGGGGCGCTGATCAGCACGGGTCCGGCGCCGCGCCCGCTGCGGGACCCCGGACCCGATGCCGAATCCGATCTACGGGCCGAGCTGGCCCGCTACGCCGGCACCCGGGTGCTGGTGTCAGCACCGGCCGGGCCGGTGCTGTTGCCCTCAGCCGCGGTCAGCGCACTGGCCGCCGCCACCGGCGAGGCACTGGCCAACGTGCGCAAGCATGCCGGAGCCAGCGCCCGGGCCTGGGTCCTGGTGGAGGATGAGCCGCGCACGGTCACCGTCACCGTCCGCGACGACGGGCCCGGCCTGGAGCCCGGACGGCTGGACGGCGCCCGGGCGCAGGGGCGGCTGGGCATCCGGATGTCGATCGTCGGCCGGATCGAAGAGGCCGGCGGCCAGGTGCTGATCACCGGCCCGCCGGGGGAGGGGACCGAGGTGGAGATGCGGATGCCCAGGCCGGGCGATCGCCGATGAGCCTGCGGGTGATGGTCGCCGACGACCATCCGATGTGGCGGGAGGCGGTGGCCCGCGACCTGACCGAGGCCGGGCTGGACGTGGTCGCCACCGCCGGGGACGGCGAGCAGGCCGTCCGCCGGGCCCTGGCCACCCGGCCGGACGTCCTGGTGCTGGACCTGCAGCTGCCGCTCCTGGACGGCGCGGGCGTGATCAGCCAGCTGGTCTCGGCGCAGCTGCCGGTCAAGATGCTCATCCTCAGCGCCAGCGGTGAGCAGAACGATGTGCTGGCCGCGGTCAAGGCGGGCGCCACTGGGTACCTGGTCAAGTCGGCGTCCCGGGACGAGCTGCTGGACGCCGTCCGCAACACCGCTGAAGGCCGGGCCGTGTTCACGGCGGGACTGGCTGGCCTGGTGCTGGGCGAGTACCGGCGGCTGGCCTCAGGCGGAGCGCCGGTCACGGACACCGGTGGGCAACGGGTCCCGCAGGTGCCTGAGCTGACCGAGCGCGAGACCGAGATCCTGCGGCTGGTGGCCAAAGGCCTGAACAGCCGCCGGATCGCCGACCGGCTGGTGATCTCGCACCGGACCGTGCAGAACCACGTGCAGAACACGCTGATCAAGCTGCAGCTGCACAATCGGGTCGAGCTGACCCGTTATGCCATCGAACAGGGCTTGGACGAGCCCCCCGGTATATGCCCGGCATGAGTTTGGTTCCGCCACGTAGCCTGTACCGGTGATCGCAGGCACCAGCTCCCTCAACGGACCTATCGATACCGTGCAGACGGCCGACACCGCGGACACTGCGCTGCTGGCCGGGCTCGACCACTGGCGAGACCTGCCCGCGGCGCAGCAGCCCAGCTGGCCCGACCAGACCGAACTGGACGCCGTCGTCGCCGAATTGCGCGCCGTGCCGCCGCTGGTCTTCGCCGGTGAGTGCGACGAGCTGCGGGAACGGCTAGCGCTGGCCTCGCGAGGAGAGGCGTTCCTGCTTCAGGGAGGCGACTGCGCCGAGACCTTCGCCGAGGCGACCGCCGACCGGATCCGGAACAAGATCAAGACCATCCTGCAGATGGCGGTGGTGCTCACCTACGGCGCCAGCATGCCGGTGATCAAGGTCGGCCGGATCGCCGGGCAGTACAGCAAGCCCCGGAGCAAGGACAACGAGGTCCGCGACGGCGTCGAGCTGCCCGCCTACCGCGGGGATGCCGTGAACGACTACGCCTTCACCGAGCGGGCCCGCACCCCCGACCCGCAGCGGCTGCTGCGGGCGTACCACACCAGCGCGTCCACGCTGAACCTGGTCCGGGCCTTCACCAAGGGCGGATTCGCCGACCTGCGGCACGTGCACGAGTGGAACCGCGGATTCACCTCCAGCCCGGCCAACGCCCGGTACGAGGTGATGGCCCGTGACATCGACCGTGCGATGAAGTTCATGGCCGCGGCCGGTGGTGACTCCGAGGCGCTGAAGACGGTCGACCTGTACTCCAGCCACGAGGGACTGCTGCTGGACTACGAGCGGGCGCTGACCCGGATCGACTCCCGCACCGGCACGCCCTACAACGTCTCCGCGCACCTGGTCTGGGTGGGCGAGCGCACCAAGCAGCTGAATGGGGCCCACGTCGACCTGATGTCCCGGGTGCGCAACCCGATCGGCCTGAAGGTCGGCCCGCGCACGACGCCCGGCGAGCTGATCGACCTGGTCAGTGCGCTCGACCCGCAGCGCGAGCCGGGCCGGCTGACCCTGATCAGCCGGATGGGCGCGGCGAACGTGCGGTCCACCCTGCCGGCGCTGGTGGACGCCGTCGCCAAGCAGGGCATGCCGGTGACGTGGATCTGTGATCCCATGCACGGCAACACCTTCGAGGCGGCCTCTGGTTTCAAGACCCGGCGTTTCGACGATGTGCTGGACGAGGTGCACGGTTTCTTCGAAGTGCATGCGGCGCTGGACACTGTGCCGGGTGGCCTGCACGTGGAGCTGACTGGGGACGACGTCACCGAGTGCCTGGGCGGGTCGTTCGAGATCGACGAGACCGATCTGGCCACCCGCTACGAGACGCTCTGCGATCCGCGGCTGAACCACCAGCAGTCGCTGGAGCTGGCGTTCCTGGTGGCCGAGATGCTCGGCGAGCGCTGACGATCGGCTCGGTCACCAGACGATCTGGTCGAACTCAGCCATCAGCCGCTCCGCCCGGCCCCGGTCCAGTTGCTGCACCCAGCCGATCCGGCCGAGCAGATGTGAGCGGAAATCGCTGTGCTGCAGCCGGTTCTGACTGTCCGGGCCGAGCCGGGCGCAGTTGTGCAGGAGCGCCCGCAACTGGTCGTACTCCCGCCGTCCGGTACCCATCCGCTGATTCACCACGATGCCGGTGACCTGCTGGCGCTGAAAGCTTCGCCGGATCCGGGTCTTGGCTGGCTGCACCCGCAGGCCCTCGCTCTCGATGATGGCGGTGACGGCCCGGATCACCCGGTCCGGCCGGATCCGGTCGTCCCCGGAGAAGGCCAGATCGTCGGCGTACCGGGTGTAGGTCAGGCCGGATGCTTCGGCGTACCCGGTCATCCGGCGGTCCAGCCGGAGCAGGCACAGATTGGCCAGCGCCGGGCTGGCGGGTGACCCCTGCGGCAGGTGTGGCTGCTGGAAGGCGCTGCGAGACAGCCAATCCGCTTCGCGCAACACGTACAGCGGGGTCCGGGTGGTGCACAGCCCGGTGAGGGTGCGGGAGACTGGCTGCGGATAGCCCGCAGCCCGGAACAGGCCGTGCACCCGGCCCGCGGTCAGGCTGGTGAAGAAGGCGGCCAGGTCGAGGCTGATCAGGGTGCCTGCCCCCAGATGAGGCCGGGCTGCGGTGACCGCGGACCGGCCCGGCACGAAACCGTGCGCCGCCGGATGGGCCGGGCCCAGCGCCAGGATCTGATCCAGCACCGCGCGGTGCAGTGCCCGGCGCCGGGGCCGGGGCGCCTCCCGCAGCCGGCGGCGCCCGGTCCGGGCGAGCGTCCAGCGGTATCGATAGTGGTGCAGCGGACCGGCCGGAGCGCGCCGCTGCAGCCCTTTGACATCGGCGAACCAGTCGAGTTGATCCAGCTCAACGCCGAGCAGGGCGGCCAGGGCCGGAACGTCGTCCAGTTCCGGCACCGGCCAGGGCCGGCGCAGCGCCATCCGGGCCTGGACCATCGGCAGCTGGGCGATCCGGATCGGGCGCCTGGCCCGGGTCAGTGCTGTCACCAGCACCGGGCATGCCGCGATGAAGCCGGCCAGTTCGCTGGGCCGCTCGACCGGGGGAGCCGGGTAAGCGGCCAGGATCTGAGCGACCAGCGGCCGCAGCCAGGCTCGCGGATGAGCCGCCTCGGCGGCCCGGGCCCGCATGCTCTCCCGCTCCCAGGGTCCGGCCAGCAGGGCGTTGCCGATGGCCCGGCCGATCAGCTCGGCACTGTCATGCACCATTCATGCAC
>CALMAR010000103.1 GCA_937859855.1 uncultured Kineosporia sp. | reverse complement strand
CCCGAGCGGCACGGACGGCGGGTGCGATCCCGGCCAGGGCGGCCAGCAGGGTCGCGGCGGGGATGGCCAGCAGTGTGCGCGCCAGGGATGGATGCAGGTCCGCGGCCTGGGCGATGGGGTAGGACATGCCGCCGCCCAGGGCGCCGGCCACCAGGCCGATTCCAGTCACCTCGAGCAGGATCAGCCCGCCCAGGCGGCCGGCGGACCAGCCCAGCGCGGCCAGGACGGCCAGTTCGCTGCGCCGGGCCCGTACGGCTGCGCTGGTGGCGTTGGCCACGACGAGGGCGCACACGGCCAGGATCAGCCCGAACAGGATCAAGCTCTTGCGGTTGACCGCGTGCAGGATCGCCACCGCGACGCCCTTCTTCACCCAGTTCTCCCGCACGGTCAGCGCTGGGCGGCCGTTGCGGCCGGCGGGCAGGTCGACCAGCATCGCGGTCGGTGAGGACCCGACGGTGACGTCGACGTTCAGGCCCGTCTGCTGGTGGATCTGCTGAGCGACCAGGCGGACCCGTTCCCGGCTGGTCGCATCCACCCCGTGCACGCCGGCCACCCGCACCCGGATCGAACTGATCGGCGCATCCGCAGGAGGTGGGGAGATGAAGTCGGAGGAGGAGAACTCCTGGACGGCGGCCAGGGAGGTCAAAAGTAGCGGCGGGCTCTGCAGATAGCCGGCCATGTTCCCGTCCGGAGCCAGGCTGCGGCCGCCCAGCAGACGCCGGCTGCGTATGGTCGCGCCGACCGCGCCGGGCTGCTGGTAAGTCCCCAGCGGCACCGACGACAACGCGTCGAACCCGGGCAGCCGGCTGGGATCGAACTCACCCACCGTTTGCAGCCGCGGCGGCAGACGGGACTCGTTGTAGGGGATCTGGGCGAGGGTGCGGACGTTGGTGTCGGTGCTGGCCGGTGGCGCTTCGACGCAGCAGATGCCGCTGTAGCTGTAGACGTCATTGACGGCGTTATGTGTCGGCTGCACGGCAAGCCTGTCGCGGGCCTTCTGCTGGAAGTGCACCGGCGCGGGCTTCCACAGGCCTTCGACCCTGACCCCGTCCCCGCGCAGGTCGGCCAGCAGCTGCCGGTAGGCCGTGGTGGCGTCCTGGCGTTGCCGGGCGACGACGGTGCCGGGCCGGGCGTTCAGGTCGCGCTGCAGCCCACTCTGGTCGTGCCCGTAGCGCAGTTGCGCGGCCACCGCCTCCGGTCCCAGACGGCGCACCGTAATCTGCGCCTGCTGGTCGAGATAGGGATCGGTGGTGGCCAACACAGGCACGCTGGTGCCGCTGTAACGGGCCGTGCCCGGATGCGGGGCGTCCGACGCCCGCAGGTACCGGCCCCGGCTCAGCGCACCGGCCAAGCCGTCCAGCCTGTCCTCCTGCTCCGGGTCGATCGCGGCCACCAGGAGCGGGAACGACCACACCACCGCCCCGGCCGTGCCGTGCCGCGCCCACGGCGGGACCACCACACCACCGGCCGACTCGACCCCGCGGATCCCCTCAAAACCGTTGCGCGTGGAGAAGCACCAAAGGCGGCCCCGCAACAACGGGTCGAACGGGCCGTCGTAGAGCGGGTGCGGATCCTGCGGGCACACCCCACGAGCCTTTCCCGAAGCTTGCACCTGAAACGCGTCCGGAACCCCGCGGCTGGCCGGTGGAATCGTGTATGGGAACGTCAACGGCTTCAGCGGGCGGGTCGTCTGGTAGACGTAGCTCGGGACCTCCGCGACCCGGCTCAACCCGCGGTCGCTCAGCCACCCGGTGTCCAGCCGGAACACCTCCGGGCCCGTTGTTCTTGGCAGCGGAACCTGCACCTCGGTCTGTTGCAGCACGTACCCGATTACCGCGATCGGAGCCGCGACCTCGACCCCCGTGATCTGCTTGATCTGCTGGTACTGCTCCTGACTGATACCGCCGTACACGTCGGACAGGAAATTTGCGCGTACCAACTGCTGCTGTGCCTCCAGCGCGCTGCCGGCATTGCGGGGCCGGACCAGCAGATCGTAGGCGGAACGGGCATTGAGGTTCACCAGTCCGACCGCTACCAGCCGCGAGGATGACGCCGAACCGGTCAACACCGTGAAACTCACCGTCGCGATCAGGATCGTGCCCAGCAACGCGCCCGTCCGGTACCCGCGATGCCGCACTCCACGAACAACCGCTCGAAACATCCACGCCGCCCCTGACGACCTCAACGAACAGCACCAGGCACCACCACGCCTGAACGTGCACCACCGCGCACGTCAACGCAATCCCGAGTATCGCTCCAGACCCCCCACGCAGAACGCCTCACGCAAACCCGGCCTACGAAGCTCGCAGCTTCAAAGCCACGGTCCGCTGTCGCCTACCCCCACCACGCCGCATCGAGGCACAACGAATAGAACATCCGGATCTGCCGCGTAGCGTGAACGCTTCTGGAGCTCCGCGGCCGTGCGGATCTGCCGCAGACAGCGGGCGCTGCGGTTCGCGGAGCGCGCTAGTCCTGGACCGTTGGGTCGTAGTCGTAGAAGCGCGTGTCCTTTGTCGAGTCGTCGGACGGTATGTAGACCTGGAAGCCGCTCGGACGGTCGACCGAGATCCTGACGGGCTGAAAGCCGTTGTGGGTGTTCATGATGCGCCCGTCCACATCGCCGCCGCGCAGGTGGAGGAACTGAATCATGGTGACCATCCTCTCATAGCTATGAAGACCCGAACCTATTCAGAACTCCACCCGTACGCTCATGCCCCATCCAGTCATACCTTGAGCGATGGCTTGCATCGGGAGAGCGCGACGTAGCTCGCCTTGGGAAGCGTTTGCTATGAGCAATCTCTTGTCGACGGATGCGCAACACAGGCACGACTACGACAACACTGCCGGGTGATCAACGCTTGGACGGGGTTTCCCATCCGGTCCAGCCCGCCGACGCTGCGGTGACATCGCGGCGACGCGGGTGGTGTTTGCGATCAGAACATCGGTGGTCCGGCGTAGAAAGTCGGCAATCGTGGCCAGTTGCTCTGGGGTGTATGTGCTCGTCAACGCTTGCATATCGGTGCCGAGGGGGCCGAAAACCGTGGCCTGTACCGCCTCGGCGCCGGGGTTGGGTAGCAGCGAGACCAGGACCCGCCGCCGGTCGTGGGGGTCTGTGTCACGGTGGATGAAGCCGCCGCTGCTCAGCCGGTCGATCAAGCCGGTGACGGCGCCGGTGGTCAACCCGGTGTGCACCGAGATGGCGCCGGCGCTCATGGGGCCCTGCCGGTCCAGAACGTCCAGGCATTTGCGTTCGACGGCGGTCAAGCCGAGGAGGTGGCCGACGGTTTCATGGAACATCACGACGGCGGTGATGAACTCGCGTCCCAGCAGGACGCCGGCCTCGCGCGTGTGGGGCTGTTCGGCACTCATGCCGCCATGCTAGCTTCGCTGCTAAGTTTCTCGGGTACTAAGAGACCGAAGTAAGCGATTGGTCGGGACCGATCTCATGGGAGTAGGCGACGCATGACGGCCGGACCGGCTCGCAGCAGTTCGGCGGTCAAGGCCCGCATCCTGACGATCAGCGTCATCGACATCCTCATCGACCTGATGCTGCCGACCCTGGTCTACCTGGTGCTGGCGCCGACCGGACGATCGGCGGCCGTGCGCCTGACGGTGGGCGGGTTCGCGGTCGCGGCCAAGTCGGTGACAGGAGAGATCCGGGCCGACGCCGCCGACGCCGCAGAGGCGCGACGCCGGAGATGGCTGACCGGCATCGCGCTCGCGGTCGTGGCAGCAGTCGTCACTATGTCGACGTCCTATGCCGGCGCGTCGGATGCGTGGGCGATCATCGCCGGCACCGTCATCCTCGGTCTCGGCGCCGTTCCCCAACTCTTGCGCAGCCGAACGATCGACGGGTTCGCGCTGCTCGTCCTGATCGAGGTCGCCATGAGCGTAGTGCTGGTGACCATCAGCAGCGACCCGCGCTTCATCCTGGTCCGTCCCGCGTTCTACACCGCCGTCGCCGGTATCTACGCGATCATCACCTGCTGGACGCAGCGGCCGTTCATGATGACCGTCAGCCGCCCCATGGCTGCCGGTGGCGATCCGCAGCGCGGCGCGGCGTTCGACCGTGCCTGGACCACATCAGCAGTGTTCCGACGGACCGAACAGATCATGACGTTCGGACTCGGCCTCGTGCTGCTCGCAGAAGCCGCGTTACGTGTCCTCCTGGTCTACCGCCGTCCACCCTCCGCGGTCCTGCACACCTCAGTGGTCTCCCAGCTTCCGGGCCTCGTGCTCTTCGTCGGTTACCTCGCCTTCATCAGGATCTTCGCTGTGCCAATAGCCTCCCGAGAGGTCGACCACGAGATGACCGCCGCAGCCACCGCCCGCGCCGCCGAGGAGGCCCGATGACCGGCGCCCAGCAGGGACTGATACTCGCCGTCATCCTGCTCATCGGATTCGCGATCAGCCAGTACATCCAGCGCCGTCGCAAGAAGTAACCAGCACGGTCACCAGCCTGCTGTGGGCGATTCGTGCCGGGTCAGTACGTGCCCAAGAGACGCTTCCACGAACCGACACGTTTCACGACGTGCTCACGCACACTCAACTACGGCGACTGCTGGCACAGGGGGCTGCTGGACGCGACCGGCACCTGGCCCCGGAACGCTGGCGATCATCTGCCCGTCCGGAACCTGGTACGAGCCGGCCCTGTCACAAGGGGACCATCAAGAATGGCCTCCCCTTGCAGGGAGACGCCGAGAACGGCACTGAACCGCGGTTCTCGACACCCACGGCATCGCCACCGGAGCGGCAACCATCAAACGTGGATGACTGAAGTCGAAGTAGATGATCTGCTGGGCTTCCTCAACGGTCCTCGTCGCTGGCCACTGCATGCCGGTGTCCGTCGATGGGCTTGCTGCACTTCGCAGCGGTACATCACGAGACTACGGCTCATGGAGACCGCCTCACGGTGGCAGCGCCGATCATGGTCAGTATCCACAGGCGCCGGCCGCGGTCTTCTTGATCGGGATGGTTCGGACCGCCTCGTACTCGTGCCGACGGCGAACGGTGGCCGGTCACTCAAGAGGTTGCGGCTCCGACCTGGATCCCAACGCCCGAGCTGAGAAAGGCACAAATTCCGAGAAATCTCGGCAGTCGCAGGCAGGACCGGAGTGTTGTATCTGGCACGACATCATCGCGGTGGTAACGCCTGGGCGTCTGCCGGACAGGTCTGTAGTATCCGATCAACGGAGGGGCCGATGTCATCCGGGATGCTGCAGATATGGGCAGCGTAGATACGGAGCGCTTTGAAGCGCTGTATCGCGACACCTACGTATCGCTGCTTGCTTACCTGTTGCGGCGGGTGAGTGAGCCGGCCGACGCGGCCGATGTCCTAGCCGAGGTATATCTGGTTGCGTGGCGACGGCTCGATGCTGTTCCTAGTGGTGTCGACGGGAGGTTATGGCTGTTCGGAGTGGCGAGACGACAACTTGCTAATCACAAGAGAACCCTCAGTCGACGGGACGGGCTTACGGAGCGACTTGCAGCAGAACTGCCCGTTATTGTCGCAGCTGTCACGATCGATCCGCCCGACGCACGGCTCACTGAACGCACAAGAGCGGCGCTGAGCAGCCTTTCTCCGTCTGATCGAGAAATACTGATGTTGATCGCCTGGGAGGAACTGACCTTGCCTCAGGTGGCAGTTGCTCTTGGTTGCTCGTTAACCGCGGCGCGAGTTCGGTTGCATCGGGCGCGCCGCCGCTTCAAGACAGCCCTCGATTCAGTCCACGATCCCGTGACGAGCCTGAGCCGACGTATGGAGGCACGGCAATGATCAGCAAACTGCCCGATGCCGACGACATCGCGCTCCTGAGGTCCGTCTCTGATTTGGACGCGCATCGCTTGGCCCAGCATCTGGACCAGCCTTTAGACGCCGATATACGGGAAACCCTGCTGACCAGATTGCTCGCCATCGCACCGGTGCGGCGTCGCAGCCACCGCCGTCCGTTCCTGGTCGTCAGTCTCGCCGCAACCTCGGTATTGGCGACAGCGGCAGCCGGATACGCCTCCTGGTTGATCGAGCATCCAGAGCAAGGCACGCAGGTCAACTGTCAGCTGAGCTCGGAGTCGTGGTCCCAACCTGATCTGGACAGCGAGGACCCGATCGCGATCTGTGCCGCAGAATGGCGCAGGGAAGCGGCACAGTCGGTACCCAGGTTAGCCGCCTATGCAACGGATGAAGGTGTAGTCGTCCGTCCAGAGGCATGGGCTGTCCCGGTTGGGTATCGACGACTTCCTTCGGGGTTCCGCTTTGACGCGGCAATCCTCGAACTGGAGCGAACGCTCAGCGACCAAATCCACGGGTTGGCTGCTACCTGTCTATCCGCTGAAGATGCTAAACGACAAGTACAAGAACAGCTGAGGCAAGCCGGTTTGGCTACCTGGTCTGTATCACAGCGGGGGCGGCCCGATGGCAGCTCGACCTGTTCAACTTATTACTACCTGCGTAGCGATAAGCGGGAAGTAGAACTAGGTTCCGAGAAGGCACATGAAGATGCCTTCACCAAGCAGTTGCAGGCCTTGCCCACCTGCATTGATCGGGATCGGGCCAGGAGCGAGATTGATAAAGCCGCGACGTCAGCAGGGCTCGCCCAGGACGCCTACCAGATTTCTGAGCTGGATCAAGTGCGTAGCTCCTGCACTCGGATCACGATGACGATCGGCGGCGCCTACTTCGTTCACTTGTCCGGAGGAGCGGACTAAGACAAGGTACGCCGATGATGGAATGTTAAGGACCGATATCTCCAACCTCCTATGGGGCTTGCCCTCGTCGCCAATGCTTGAGTTTGGCTCGTGGCGGCTGGGCCGGTGGTGTTTCCGGTCCCGCCGTCGCGGGAGGAGGTACCTCGCCCGGGGAGGCTCGCCGTCAAGTCCCCGACTTCTGCTAGCTGCTTCACGCGCATGTGCGGTGAGCACATTGCGGGACCGCCCGCTGGTGGTGATCGGGCCTCGTGGGGAGTCCGGGTGTGGTAGCGGAACGTGAGCCTCGGCACCCTCGGTGATCCGGCCTCGCGCGTCACTTCACCCGGCTGCCTGCGTTTGTCTCGCGCGGGCCGCACGGATGTGGGCACACGTCATGACTGCCGTCCTCCCGTTGACCTTCACCGCTTCCGCTGCTGGGCGCGGCCGGTGGGGTCCGGGCCGGAGGTCGGGGCCCCGCCGGGGCCGGGCCGCGAAGCTCCCGGCGGTGCG
>CALMAR010000102.1 GCA_937859855.1 uncultured Kineosporia sp. | reverse complement strand
CCGCCAGATCGATCAACGAGTGTTTGGAGAGACTGGTCAGCAGGTGGTCGTAAAAGCCCACTCTGGTGTCTATTTCGGCAAGGCCGGTGCCGGCGAGGTTCAGGTCGACCACGACACTGGATTCCTTGGTGGTCCGCTCGATCCGCGCGATTCGGGGGCCGGATACCATCTCAGATCTCCTTCAGCACAATGGTTTCCGTCACAAGGCTCAGGTAGCCGGGTCGAGCAGGGAATCGGCCAGCGCGTCCAGGAAGGCGGTGGTCTCGTCCTCGGTGCCAGCGGTCACTCGCAGATGCCCGGGCAGGCCGACATCCCGGATCAGCACCTGCCGGGCCAGAAGTGAACGCCAGATGGCCTTTTCGTCGGCCAAGCCGGCGAACAGCACAAAGTTGGCGTCACTGGGAGCAGGATCCAGACCCAGCACGGGGAGTTCCCGCATGATCCGGTCGCGTTCGGATTTGATCGCCTCGACCGCGTCCAGCAGCAGGTCGGCGTGCCAGAGCGCGGCCCGGGCGGCGGCCTGGGTCAGCGACGACAGGTGATAGGGCAGCCGGACCAGGCGCAATGCGTAGGTCAGCGCCGGGTGCGCGGCCAGATACCCCAGCCGCACCCCGGCCAGCGAGAACGCTTTGCTCATGGTCCGGGTGACCACCAGCCGCTCCCGGCCCGGCAGCAGGGTGAGCGCACTGAGCGTTCCCGGCCGGGCGAACTCGGCGTAGGCCTCGTCGACCACCACGATCCCCTCGCTCGCGGAGTAGACCGCCCGGACCACATCCAGCTCCAACGCGGTGCCGGTCGGATTGTTCGGCGAGCACAGGAATGTGATGTCCGGGCGCACGGCTTCGACCTGCTGCACGGCGTCCTCAGCGGTCAGGTCGTGACGGCCGTTCGGTCCGCCCGAGCGGTCGCCGTCCCTCCAGGTGGTGCCGGTGGTGTGGCTGATGATGGAGTGCATCGAATAGCCGGGCACGAAGCCGAGGGCCGTGCGGCCAGGACCACCGAACGCCTGTAACAGATGTTGCAGCACCTCGTTGGACCCATTCCCGGCCCAGATCTGCTCCGCATGCAACTCGTGCCCGAGGTAGGCGGCCAGATCTCCACGCAGTCCGGCGAATTCGCGGTCGGGATACCGGTTGAGGTGCTTGGCCTGATGCCGCACGGCATCCACGATCGCCGCCACCACTTCGTCCGGCACGTCATAGCTGTTCTCGTTCGTGTTGAGCCGGATCCGTACGTTGATCTGCGGCGCACCGTAGGGGGTCAGGCCACGCAGGTCCTCTCGCAGCGGCAGCCGGGCCAGCACCGGATCCCCGGTTCCGGACGAGACGGCGCTGGCATCAGCAGAGGTCAGCGGACTGGACACTCGCGAGAGTTTAGTCCGCCTACTGTTGAGCGGTGGCCAATCCGTCCGCCCGCTTCGCTCGGCGCCGCGAGGACTTCGACTGCGCGCACTGCGGCCAGCACGTGATCGGCACCGGCTACACCAATCACTGCCCGGCGTGTCTGTGGTCCCGGCACGTGGACATCGCCCCGGGCGACCGGCTGGCCAGTTGTGAGGGCCTGATGGAGCCGATCGGGGTGCTGTTCGAGAACGGCGAGCACATCGTCGTCCAGCAATGTCGTGAATGCGGCCATCGGTGGCGCAATCGATCTTCCCCCGCTGATGACGGCGCAGTACTGAGATCCCTGATGGGGCGCCCCGTTCCCGATCCGGAACGCCGGCCGCGTGGATGAACCAGCGCCTCGCTCGAAGGTCATCCCCAGCCGAGCTCATCCAGGCGAGCGTCGGAAATGCCGAAGTGATGGGCGATTTCGTGCACCACCGTGATCCGGACCTGATTCAGAGCCTGGGGGGCGCTGAGGCAGGCAGCCAGGATCGGGATGCGGAATATGGTGATCCGATCGGGCAGTGCCCCGGCCGCCCACGAGTCTCCGCGCTGGGTCAGCGGTGTGCCCTCGTACAGACCGAACAGCACTGGGCCAGGCGGCGAATCGTCCTCCACCAGCACGACCACGTTGTCCATCATCGCGGTCAGCTCGGCCGGGATGGTGTCGAGCGCGATCGCCACCAAGCGTTCGAAGTCCTCCCGGCTCATCTCCATCGATCGGCTACGCGGTGAGCCCGGCCAGCTTCAGCACGGTGTTCCAGTTGCGGGTCGTCCCGGCGTTGCCCTTGAGCTTGCCGGCCGACATCGCCAGCTTGCTCACCCCGAACCCGTTCGGCAGGCTCAGGTAGATCTCACTGTCCCTGGCCTCGAACCCGTCCGGGGCCCAGTCCTTCCCGGTCAGCGGCTCGAGCTGGGCGGCGGTGACAGCGGACTGGAAGAACACCACGCCGTACTTGTTGCCAGCCTGACCCGCGCCGGGGTAGGGGTTGTGCTCCACGATGGACGCCAGCTGCCGGCCGCTGCGGATCATCACCTCACTGCGCAGCCCGAGTTCACTGTCCAGCCGCTTCTCTAGTTCGCCGGCGATGTCGGCGGGCTTGCGATCACTGATCACGATCGCCTGGCCGCTGGCCAGAATGGTCTGGACCCCGGTGTGGCCGAGCTCGGTGAGCAGGGCCCGCAGGTCGGCCATCGGCAGCTTGCGACCGCCCACATTGACCGCCCGCAACAGCAGGGCATAGCTGATCGGCCGGGCGCTCACGGGCGGTCAGTCTGCTGCGAATCCGGTCTGAAACGGGCCGTGACCGCCTCGCCATGAGCGGGCAGGTTCTCGGCGCTGGCCAGGCTCAGCACGTGACCAGCGACATCCCGCAGAGCCTCCTGGTTGTAGTCGATCACCTGAACGCCGCGCAGGAACGACTGCACGCTCAATCCACTGGAGTGGCGGGCGCAGCCACCGGTGGGCAGCACGTGGTTGGAGCCGGCGCAGTAGTCGCCCAGGCTGACCGGGGACCACCGGCCCACGAAGATGGCCCCGGCGTTGCGCACCCGGGCTGCGACGCTGGCGGCGTCCCGGGTCTGGACCTCCAGGTGCTCGGCGGCGTAGGCATCCACTACAGCCAGGCCGGCCCCGAGATCGTCCACCAGCACGATCGCCGACTGCGGACCGGCCAGGGCGGTGGTAACCCGGTCCCTGTGCCGGGTGGCATCGACCCGCGGCTTCAGCTGGTTCTCCACGTCGCTGGCCAGTTGTTCGGAGTCGGTGATCAGGACGGCGGCGGCGAGCGGATCGTGTTCGGCCTGGCTGATCAGGTCGGCCGCCACGTGTACCGGATCAGCGCTGTCGTCGGCCAGGATGGCGATCTCGGTCGGGCCGGCCTCAGCGTCGATGCCGACCAGTCCGCGCAGCAGCCGCTTGGCCGCAGCCACCCAGACGTTGCCCGGGCCGGTGACCAGGTCGACCGGCTCGCAGGCCCAGCCGCTGCCGGTCTGGCCGCGCACGCCGTACCCGAACATGGCGATCGCCTGCGCCCCGCCGACCGCGTACACCTCGTCCACGCCCAGCAGCGCACACGCGGCCAGGATCGAAGGATGTGGCAGACCGGCGAACTCGCCCACGTTGTCGCGCTGGGCCGGACTGGTGACGGCGATGGACGCGACGCCGGCCTCCTGAGCCGGGACCACGTTCATCACCACGCTGCTCGGATACACGGCCAGCCCCCCCGGCACATAGAGGCCGACCCGCCCGGCCGGTTGCCAGCGCTGGGTCACGGTTCCGCCGGGTACCACCTCCGTGGTGTGGCTGACGCGGCGCTGCTCGCTGTGCACCCAGCGGGCCCGGGTGATCGACTCGCCCAGCGCGGCCCGCACCTGTGGAGCTAGCGCGGCCAGAGCCTGGGTCAGGGCGTGCGGCGGGACCCGGATCGAGGTCAGCCGGACGCCGTCGAAGCGCTGGGTCAGGTCGATCAGGGCCGCCTCACCGCCGTCCCGAACCTGCTCGCAGATCGGGCGGACGGCGTCCAGGGCGTGCTCGACGTCCATCTGCGCCCGCGGCACCATCAGGCGCAGCTCGTGGGGGTCGAGGGCCTGGCCGCGCAGGTCGAGTCGGCGGATCACAACCGGGAGTCTATTTCCCGGAGCCAGAAGTCGTGCTGGCGCAGGCGAACCACATAGCCTGGCCGGGTGGCCACCCCGCTCCCGCTGTTCCCGTTGAGCACCGTTCTGGTGCCGGGGCTGGTGCTGCCGCTGCATATCTTCGAACCTCGTTATCGCGAGCTGACCCAGGCGCTGCTGGACCTGCCGGAGGGCGCTCCGCGGCAGTTCGGCGTGATCGCCGTCCAGCCCGGCCACACCGGCGATGTGACTACCGAGTCGGCGCTGTACGAGGTGGGCTGCACGGCCGAGCTGCGCGAGGTGACCCCGTACGACGACGGCCGTTTCGACATCGTCTCGGTCGGGCACCTTCGGTTCTCCCTCGATGCCATTGATGATTCGGCCGGGACGTCGTACCTGACCGGGCTGGTCACCTTCCTGGGCGAGCCGGACGGCCTGGACAACGAGGAGGAGTTGGCCACTCTGGCCGATCGGGTCGCGCTGCGCTTCGCCGCCTACCGGGACCGGCTGAGGGTCGACCAGGCTGGGGTTCCGACCGATCCCCGGGTGCTGTCGTACCTGGTCGCTGCGGCGGCGGTGCTGACTCTGCCGGTCCGGCAGAATCTGCTCGCCCAGCCCAGCACGTCGCTGCGGCTGCGGACTGAATTGGAACTGCTGCGCCGGGAGATCGGGCTGATCGACGCCTTCGGCGCACTACCCGCCGTCGATCTCTTGCGCGAGCAGATCGTGCCCAACTGACCGCTCAGCTCAGCGCGTAGTAATCCTCGATGGCGACCGGGGTGAACCCGAGTGAGGTGTAGAGGCTCAGGGCATGGTCGTTGTGCGTGGCCACTTCCAGATGCGCGGGTTCGCCTTGAGCGCGGGCCTGCTGGCAGACCCGGCGCAACACGTCCCGCCCGATCCCCTGGCCACGCAGGGCCGGGTCGATCACGAATCCATAGATGCCAGTGCCACCGCTGTCATGGGTGACCCGGAGCGAGCCGATCACCGTCCCCCCGGCCTCGGCCACGATCGTCGCCGGATCCGGGCCGCCGTCGTCAGACACAGGCTGGTGGCCGAATCCCGCACGCAGCAGGTCATTCACCCTGGGGATGTCGGCGCCCGTCATCGGCCGGAGCTTCAGTTTCGGGTCGGCCGGGCCGGGCGTGGGATCGCCGGTCAGTTCCAGCGCGAACTCCGAGTGATCCAGGATGCCATCGCGGCGGTGGGCCAGCGCGCGGGCACCCTCCGACGTCCTCGGCGCGACCAGCAGGATGGCGGACCCGCGCGCGCGGCACAGCGGCAGTGCTGCGTCCAGCAGGGCGGTACCGATGCCGCGGCGCCGGGCGTCCGGACGGACCATCCCGGCCAGTTCGATAGCGGTGGCGCCGAAGGCGTACAGACCGAGGAAGCCGAGCAGGTCGCCGTCCTGCCACCAGAGCAGATCCTCGATTCTTGCGGCTGACCGGCTGCGAAGGGTTTCCCACTCCAGCTTCAGCCGGCCGCCGTCCGCCGCGACCGTTCGACGTTCCAGATCGGCGATGGCTTCGAGCTGTTCGTCGGTCAGGCCAGTAGCCGCTTCGAGCACAGTCCACAGCCAAGCACGCCGGATGACTGACGTCGTCCGAATTATCACTCACCCCGGGCCATAATCGAGGTGATGGGAACGAAGAAGGCGACGGCTGGAACCCCGGCCACGACTCTGCTGGCTCGGGCCCAAACCCCGCACACGGTGCACTCTTTCGACGCCGGAGACCGAGCCCGCGAACCCGGGCGAGGGTCGAAGGTGTCATTCGGGCTGGAGGCGGCCGAGGCGCTCGGGGTAGAGCCGGAGCGGGTCTTCAAGACTCTGGTGGCCGACGTCGATGGAGCGCTCTGGGTCGCCGTCGTTCCGGTCGTGACCCAGCTGGACCTCAAGGCGCTGGCGGCTGCGGCTGGTGGCAAGCGGGCGGTGATGGCGGCGGCGGCCGACGCCGAGCGCAGCAGTGGCTACGTGATCGGCGGGATCAGCCCGCTCGGCCAGCGCCGGCCCCTGCCAGCGGTCGTCGATGAGACGGCGCTCCTGCACGACACGGTGTTCGTCAGCGGCGGACGGCGCGGGCTCGACATCGAACTGGGCCCATTGGATCTGATCGCCCTCACATCGGCCATCACCGCAGACATCGGCCGATAGGTCTGCTGCAACGTGGCAATCCCTGCGAGGGTTGCTACATGTATGCACTGGTGTATCGGTGGCGGCTGAAACCAGGTGAGGAACAGTCCTTTGCTGCGGCATGGGCGTCGATGACCGACACGATCCAAGAACAGTGCGGCAGTTTCGGCTCTCGGCTGCACAGCTGCGAGGACGGCACCTGGATCGCTTATGCCGTGTGGCCCGACGCCGCGACGTTCGAAGCCTGCTCACCCCACAACCCGGCCGCAGGCGAGGCGATGGCTGCCGCTGTCAGCGAGAACTTCGAACCGTTCCGGCTGACCGTGGTCGACGACCGGCTGGCACCGTCGCCCGGTCAGTGATCCTGGTCCGGTCAGCTGCCACGGTTATCCACAGATGGCGTTCGCCTCTGCTGCTGGCCTGCCCGGATCACTAGGCTTTGGTCATGTGCGGGGGCTCAGGCAAGGCGCGGCGCTTGACGCGCAGGCTGCCAGCGATGCTGCTTGCCCTGCTCCTGGGGTTGATGACCGCCTGCTCCAGCGACGATCCGGGCCCGGCGCCGGCGACCTCTGCCCAGCCCTCCGAATCGTCAACGCCTGAGGTCACGGCGACCAAACCAGCGCTCCCGGCCGGCCAGCCCACCGCCGCCAGCGCTGTTGCCTTCGTGAAGTACTTCTGGGAGGCCCACAACTATGCCTACGCCACCTACGACACAAGCCTTTTAGAGGCTATCAGCCGGCCGGGTTGCCTCTTTTGTCAATCGATGATTAGCGACGTTAAGCGGCTCAAGCAGTCTCAGACCAGAGTCTCTGGTTCAGAAATCTCGCTAGATGGCGCGGCTCTGCCGCCCGGAGAAAAAATCGTCGATCAAGCCTTCGTGGTTGCGTTCTCGACTCAAGAACCCGGCACTTCCATCGCCTCAAACGGCAAGGTTACGAAAGTAGATGGTGTCAGGAACAGTCAGGTCGCTATCGGACTCGACTTGTACCGCAGCAGGTGGCTTATTCGTGGAGTAACCATTCAGAAGGCAGGCACCGTATGGCCTGCATGACTGTTCGAACGTGGTTGCCTCTGGCCGTGATCGCGATGTTCGGACTTTTCCCGATCTCGGTTGCGACGGCGAGTGCCGGGGACGGATCAGGATCACAAACGACTCTGGAGAGCTACCTTCGTGATCATGCCGGTCAAGTTCGCGGCACTTTGACTGATTCCGCTCATGGAGTTCGGGCCGCCAAGAGAAGCACTTCGCAAACGCTCACGTCATACCAACCTGTGTGTGTTCAGCTTGCGAGGCAGGGTTCAACAGCAGCAGCAAGTCTCGCTGTTGCTGACACGTGTCATCGAGCGTCATCGATATGTCCAACTAGTGACCCACATCGTCCTCAGATAGCCGTTTGGCGACTGACTGCTCCGGCAAGCCCTCCCCCGGGTCCGGATGATTGGACTAATACGGGAACCATCACATGCTTGTCCGAGCGCCTGGCCGCGCCGGAGGTGGTGGTCTCGGCAGAGCAATTCCGGCGGCTGCCGATTCCTGCGCCGGAGATCATCACTCAGCCGCCCGACCGGATCACCTTGATCAACATCGATACGAACATTCTGACCCGAAAGAACGCCGTCGTCCTGCCCACGACCGTGCTTGGGCAAGCCGTCCGAGTCCGGGCCACGCCTGCCAGTTTCACCTGGCAGTACGGCGATGGCACAGACCTGACCACAGCCAACCCTGGCGCCCTGTATCCGAACATGCCCACCGCTCATGTGTACCGGGCTCCCGGCACGTTCACCGTCGACCTGACCACCACCTTCACCGGTGAGTTCTCGGTCGCGGGCGGCCCCTGGCAGCCGATCGCCGGGACGGCCAGTATCAGAAGCGATCCGGCGACAATTCAGGCCGAGGAGCGCCGGGCTGTCCTGACCGGCTGAGGCAGTCGAAGGCGATCCGGCGGGGAGGATCAATTGGCCCAGGCGGACCCGAAGGCACCAATCACGGCTATTGATCCTCCTGGCCGGTACGCCAGCCAGCCGCCGGAGCTGGCATGAGGGCGCCCGGCTCGTCCAGCGGCTCCGCGTCGGACTTGGGCAGCAGCAGTGCGCCAATGAAGATCACGACGGCCGTGACCACTGCCCAGATCAGGATGATGCCAGGCGAGGTGAGGACGGGGGCGTCGAACGCGGCTCCGGTCGCCCACGCCAGCAAGCCGGCCGCTATCGAACCAGCGATCGCCACAGCGGTTCGGGCAGCACCGAATCGGCCGGGCATGAAAGCCACCATCAGCCCGGTCGCCAGCCCGGCCAGCGCACAGAGCGCGGCCAGGCAGCCTTCGGAGGCGAACACGGCCTCCTGAGGGTCAGAGTGATGCTGAAAAAACGGGACCAGGACCCGCCAGCCCACGCCCACGGCAACGCCGCTCAGCACGAGCAGCGCCGCCGGTACGCGCTGGCCGTACAGCCGATCTCGCGTCCGCACCGCAGTCATGAGCACCACATCAGACCAGGCAGCTCGGACCGAGCAGAGCCTTCAAATCGCCGAACAAGGCCGGCGACGGCGTGACCCGCAAGCCGTCGTCCAGCTTCATCACGGTCGAGTGGTCGGTCTGCACCAGCTTGAGATGTACCTCAGTGCGCCCGGGATGGGTACTGAGCACGTCCTTCAGCTTCTCCACCGTTGGCGGCGTGCACCGGCTGATCGGCATCGACACGACCACCGGGCCACCGCTGCCCCGGGTCAGATCCGGCAACGCCAGCTCTTGGGCATAGATGGTCGGCACGTCGTCCCGCCGATTGATCCGGCCCTTGACCACGACCACCAGGTCCTCGGCCAGCACGTGCAGCACGGTCTGGTAGGTCTGGGGGAAGAACAGCACCTCGATCGCCCCGCCGAGATCCTCGACCGTGGCGATCGCCCACGGATTGCCGTTCTTGGTCAGCTTGCGCTGCAGCGAACTGATCATGCCCGCGATGGTGACGGTGGCGCCCTCGGGCCGCGAGTCATCACCGGTGAGCGCTGCGATCGAGCAGTCGGCCGCCTTGGACAGGATGTGCTCAACTCCGATCAGCGGATGATCGGAGACGTACAGCCCGAGCATCTCCCGCTCGGCCGACAGCAGCACCGCCTTGTCCCACTCGCCCATCGGCACCGGGGGCACGATCGAGAGCGAGGGACCGGTGTCGTCCAGCCCGCCGAACAGCGAGTCCTGGCCGATCGCCTCCTGCCGCTTGTCCGAGACCACCGCCTCGACCGCTTGCTCGTGCACGCTGACCAGCCCCTTGCGGGTATGTCCAAGCGAGTCGAAAGCGCCTCCCTTGATCAGGGATTCGATCGTTCGCTTGTTGCAGACCACCACCGGCACCTTGCGCAGGAAGTCCTCGAACGAACCGTACCGGCCCTTCTTCTCCCGCGCCTCGACGATCGCATCCACCACGTTCGCCCCAACGTTCCGGATCGCGGTCAGGCCGAACCGTATGTCGGTGCCGACCGGGGTGAAGTTGGCCGCCGACTCGTTCACATCCGGTGGAAGCACCTTGATCCCGAGGTGCCGGCACTCGTTCAGATAGAGCGCGGACTTGTCCTTGTCATCCCGCACGCTGGTCAGTACCGCAGCCATGTATTCAGCCGGATAGTTGGCCTTCAGGTACGCCGTCCAGTACGAGACCACCCCGTAGGCCGCCGAGTGCGCTTTGTTGAAGGCATAGTCCGAGAACGGGACCAGCACTTCCCACAGCGTCTTGATCGACGCCGGGCTGAACCCATTGGCGATCATGCCGGACTCGAAGCCGACATATTCGGCGTCCAGCACCTCGCGCTTCTTCTTGCCCATCGCGCGGCGAAGCAGATCGGCCTTGCCCAGCGTGTAGCCGGCCAGCTTCTGGGCGATCTCCATCACCTGTTCCTGGTACACGATCAGGCCGTAGGTGGTGCCCAGGATCGGTTCCAGCGCTTCGGCGAGCTCCGCGTGCGGATAGGAGATGTCCTGCATCTTGTTCTTGCGCAGCGCGTAATTCGTGTGCGAATTCGCTCCCATCGGCCCGGGCCGGTAGAGCGCGCCGACGGCGGAGATGTCTTCGAAGTTGTCCGGCTGCATCAGCCGCAGCAGCGAGCGCATCGGGCCGCCGTCGAACTGGAACACGCCCAGGGTGTCGCCGCGGCCCAGCAGCTCGTAGGTCGGCCTGTCGTCCAGGTCGAGCTGCTCGAGCACTAGTTTCGGCTTGCCGTTGAGCTCGATGTTGGTGAGCGCGTCGTCCAGGATGGTCAGGTTCCGCAGACCGAGGAAGTCCATCTTGACCAGGCCGAGGTTCTCGCAGGTCGGATAGTCGAACTGGGTGATGATGGCGCCGTCCTGCTCACGGCGCATGATCGGCACGTGGTCGATCAGCGGCTCGCTGGACATGATCACACCAGCCGCGTGCACACCCCACTGCCGCTTCAGGTTTTCCAGGCCGCGGGCGGTCTCGACCACCCTGGCCACGTCCTCGTCTCCGGCATGCAACTGCCGGAATTCCTCGGCCTCCTTGTAGCGAGGGTGCTGCGGATCGAAGATCCCCGACAGCGGGATGTCCTTGCCCATCACCGGCTGGGGCATCGCCTTGGTCATCCGCTCGCCCAGGGAGAACGGGTAGCCCAGCACCCGCCCGGCGTCCTTCAGCGCCTGCTTGGCCTTGATCGTCCCGTAGGTGACGACCTGCGCGACCCGGTCCTCGCCGTACTTGTCGGTGACGTAGCGGATCACCTCGCCGCGCCGGCGCTCGTCGAAGTCCACATCGAAGTCGGGCATCGACAGGCGTTCCGGATTGAGGAACCGCTCGAAGATCAGCCCATGCTGGAGCGGGTCTAGATCGGTGATCCCCATCGCATAGGCAGCCATCGAGCCGGCCCCGGAACCGCGGCCCGGGCCAACCCGGATGCCGTTGCGCTTGGACCAGTTGATGAAGTCGGCCACCACCAGGAAGTAACCCGAATACCCTTTACCCGAAACGACTTCCGTCTCATAGACAGCCTGCCGCCGCACCTCGTCGGGAATGCCCGCCGGGTACCGCTGGTGCAGGCCCCGCTCGACCTCCTGCACGAACCAGGAGTCCTCGCTCTGCCCCTCCGGCACCGGGAACCTCGGCATCAGCGAACCGACCGACTCGGTGAACCCGACCTCGCAGCGCTCCGCGATCTCGAGGGTGTTGTCGCAGGCCTCGGGCAGCTCGGCCCAGACCTTGCGCATCTCCTCCGGGCTCTTCAGGTAGAACTCGTCGGCGTCGAACTTGAACCGCTTGGGGTCGGCCAGGGTGGAGCCGGACTGCACGCACAACAGCACGGCGTGGGCCTTGGCGTGTTCTGGCCGGGTGTAGTGCAGGTCGTTGGTGGCCAGCAGCGGCAGGCCGAGCTCGCGGGCCAGCCGCAGCAGGTCCTTCTGCACCCGCTGCTCGATGCCCAGCCCATGGTCCATCAGCTCGCAGTAGAAGTTGCCCGGGCCGAACAGGTCCCGGTAATCGGCGGCGGCCTCTAGCGCCTGCTGGTACTGGCCGAGCCGGAGCCGGGTCTGCACCTCCCCCGACGGGCAGCCGGTGGTCGCGATCAGGCCGTCGTGGTAGGTCTCCAGCAACTCGCGGTCCATCCGGGGCTTGTAGAACTGGCCCTCCATGCTGGCCAGCGAGGCCAGCCGGAACAGGTTGTGCATGCCGCGGTTGTTCTGCGCCAACAGGGTCATATGGGTATAGGCGCCGGTGCCAGAGACGTCGTCGCCGCCATTCGTCGACCCGTCCCCCCAGCGGACCCGGGTCCGGTCGAATCGGCTGGTACCGGGGGTCAGATAGGCCTCCACCCCGATGATCGGCTTGACCCCGTGCTTCTGCGCCTTCTTCCAGAACTCATAGGCGCCGAAGACGTAGCCGTGGTCGGTGGTGGCTACGGCGGGCATGCCCATCCGGGCCGCCTCGCTGAACAGGTCGTCGATCTTGGCGGCGCCGTCCAGCATCGAATACTCGGTGTGGACGTGCAGGTGCACGAACGAATCCGAGCCAGATGTGGCGCCGGACGGCATGGGCGCGCCTCCAGGGGTCAGCCGATCGGTCACCCGCACGGGGCGGGATCATGGAGTGCACGGCGACCGGGGGAAGCACCGATCCGGTGCAGGATCAACGGATCAGCTGCGAGTGAATCGGTGCGGTCTGGTGCAATTCTCTGTCGTGGTTGTCGAGTCGAGAGTCTAGGCGCGACGACTGACAGGTGGGGCACCGCAGGCATTCACACTGTCCGGGCCGGCGTGTCCTGAGCTGGCCGCGCCGGAGTACGTTTCGGGAATGGCCAGTAACCTCGCCGCATTCGCCATCCATGTGGACGACGTGGAGACCTCCCGCGGGTTCTACCAGGCCGTCTTCGGCTGGCGGTTCGAGCCGTGGGGGCCGCCCGGCTTCTACCTGATCCACACCGGCGACGCCTCATCGCCCGGGGTCCAGGGCATCATGCACGAGCGGCAGGAACCACGGACCGGCACCGGGCTCAACGGCGTCGAAGCGACATTCTCGGTCGATGATCTGGACGCCGTCGCGGCCGCGGTCGAGGCCAGCGGCGGTCAGATCACGGTGCCGCCGTCTCCCATTCCCGGCGTCGGCACACTGATCCGGTTCCTCGACCCGTCCGGCAACGACATCGGCGCGATGACCTACGAGACCCCGCCGCACACCTGATACGTGGAACGGCAGACACGAGCGCCCTCCATCACCGTCCAGCCATGACGTAGCCCTTCCGAAAGGCCAGTGAGTGGCGCATTGACCGTGCACCAGGAACGGCCATGGGGCAGGCCACGGCGGGACCGGCTCCAGCGGCGCCATCCTGAGCGTGGGTCGCGACCATGGTGACCCCGGCGGGTGCGTGGCTGGCGGCGCGCGATGAACCGTCAAGCGATTACGCCGTCCGGATGGTTGGTCTGCCTCTGGTGCTCGTGCTGCCGCGACGTCACACCGAGGCCGAGCTCCTTTCCGGCCCACGTCTCACGGCGGGAGTGCGGGTCCTGAACGTCGCACCGCGATTCGGACCGGTCATGCCGCGGGCGGCCGCCACCTATTCCCGCAGGCGGCTCAGCGCCCCGGCCAGGTCGGGCGGATAGGCGCTCTCGAACTCGACCCACCCGGTATGGGCGGGATGCTCGAAACCGAGCCGGACCGCGTGCAGCCACTGCCGGGTCAGGCCCAGCCGGGCGGCCAAGGCCGGATCGGCGCCATAGGTCAGGTCGCCGGCGCATGGATGGCGCAGAGCGGCGAAGTGCACCCGGATCTGATGGGTGCGCCCCGTCTCCAGGTTCACCTCTTCCAGCGCTGCCCCGGGGAACGCCTCCAAGGTGGTGTAGTGGGTGATGCTCGGCTTGCCACCGGCCACCACCGCCCAGCGCCCGTCGTGCAGGGGGTGCCGCCCGATCGGCGCATCGATTGTCCCCGACAGCGGATCAGGATGACCTTGCACGACTGCGTGATAGGTCTTCTCGACCGTTCGCTCACGAAACGCTCGTTTCAAGGCTGAATAAGCGCGCTCGCTCTTGGCCACCGCCATCAGGCCGGTGGTGGCGGCATCCAGCCGATGGACGACGCCTTGGCGCTCAGCCGCGCCGGAGGTAGCGATCCGATAGCCGGCCGCCGCCAGGCCCCCGGTCACTACCGGGCCCGTCCAGCCCGGACTGGGATGGGCCGCCACCCCGGCCGGCTTGTCCACCACCACGATGTCGTCGTCGTCCCAGACGATCCGCATCCCCGGGACCGGCTCGGCCGGTGCATTGACGCGGTCAGCCCGGTCCGGCGAGGGCAGGGTCACCTCGAGCCAGGCCCCGGCGCGGGGCCCGGGCGCCGTGGCCGCCCGGTAGCCCGCCCCCCGGGCGTCGGCCGCCCCGGCCCGGCGCGGGCCGGTGCCCCTCCCGCCAGCCCCCGCCCCGTAGCGGGGCCGACTTGACCGCCGTTTCGCCATCCAGCAGGACGTCGCCAGCCTCGGCCATCCCGGCCACCTGGGAACGGGACAGCCCCAGCAGGCGCGATAAGCCGGCGTCCACCCGTTCTCCGGCCAGTCCATCCGGGATCGGCAGCGACCGGGTTTCAGCCATCGGCCGGCTCGCCCTGCTCAGGCGACGTCCGGCGCCCGTCGAAACCGATGCCGAGCACGCTGAGCAGGGCGATCACCACGGCAGCAGTGGTGATACAGGAATCGGCCAGGTTGAAGATCGGCCAATGCGGCAGCTCGAGAAAGTCGATCACGTGCCCCTGGCCGAAGGACGGCGGCCGGATCAGCCGGTCAGTGAGATTACCGAGGGCTCCGCCCAGCAACAGTCCCAGCGCCAGCGCCCAGCCGGAGCTGCCCAGCCGCCCAGCGATCCGGACGATCATCAACACGACCACCGTCGCGATGACCGTGAACACCCACGTTGAGTTGGTGGCCATCGAGAAAGCGGCCCCGGGATTGCTGGTCAGCCGCAGGCCGAAGAGCGAGCCGATCAAGTCGACCCGCTCGTTGCGGGCCAGATGGTGCAGGGCCAGATACTTGCTGCCCTGGTCGGCGGCCCAGACCACGACTGCGGTGGCGAAGAGCAGAATGCCTGGACGCAGTCCCACCTGGCGGGCCGGGCGCCCGATGCGTGAACCGCTGGGCGATCGAGCAGACGAATCCAGCGGTTGCGCTGGATGTTCAGCGGGTTCACTCATGGTCGCATCAGCCTAGTCCCGGACTTCCGCGCACCTCGGCGGGCAGCCGCGCGAAAAAGGCGCGCCCGCCCACAAGAGGCGTGCGCGCCGTTCCCCCGTGCTCAAGTCACCC
>CALMAR010000101.1 GCA_937859855.1 uncultured Kineosporia sp. | reverse complement strand
TCGCTGAACCGGGGATGCTGACAGTCTGATCGGATGCTTCGTATTCACTGGCTGACCGTCCGGCTGATCGTTCCGGGACCGGAGTGGCTGACCGAGCGGACGTCCGCATTCTGGGCCGAGGTGACCGCCAGCACCCGGACCGGGCCGGGCCTGCTGCAGCCTGAACAGGGTGCGCCATACCTGGCTCTGGAACGGCTGGACGGCGCTCCGGCTCCAGGTCAGGGCCCGGATGGGCGGTGCCGGCTGGGTGTGGAGATCGGGCCCGGGGATTCGCTGGAGCGGGCCACCGAGCAGGCGATCAGCCTCGGCGCGACCCCGGCCGGTCACGACGATGACGCCGTCCGGCTGGAAAGTCCTGGCGGTTATGAGTTCTCGTTGTCTGCGAGCCGGTCGCCGGAGGTGTCCGTGCCGCCGCCGGGCCGGCTGGACGCCGGTGGCCTCAATCGAGCCGACCAGATCTGCCTGGACGTCCCGCCCTCCCGGTTCGGCGCCGAATGCGCGTTCTGGCAGACGCTCACCGGCTGGCCGCTGACCAGCGATCCGGCGTCGGAGTTCGCCTCCCTGCGCAGGCCAGCGGACATCCCGATCCGGATCCTGGTGCAGCGCCGGGACGCCGCGGGGCCCGATGAGCCGGTGACCGGGCACCTCGACTTCGCCACCCAGGATCGAAAGAACCTGGCCGAGCGGCACATTCGGGCCGGCGCCACCCGGGCCGGTGAGTTTCCGGGCTGGATCAGCCTGCGCGACCCGGCGGGCCGGGTGTACTGCCTGACCGCCCGCGATCCGGCCACCGGCCTGCGGCCCTGACATGCCGCCGCAACTGAGGCACCATGGACGGGAAACACCCGAAGGGGGCGCCATGAGTCAAGGATCAGCCGGCCTGACCGGACAAGCTGAGCTGTCCCGGGCCGAGCACGCCGTCATCGTGCTGGACGCCGCCCGCACGGAACTCCAGCGCGGCTGGTCGCAGCACGGCTGGCACGTCACTCAGGACGCCGCCGGCGGTCACCGGGCGGTGACCGGCCAGCAGTTCGGCTTCACCCGGCTCGACCGCACCCAGGTGGTGAGCAGTTGCCTGGTCGGGGCCGTGCTGCAGGCCGGCTGGTGGTACAGCGATCGTTCCGAGGACAGTGCCCCGGCCATCGACGCGCTGTGGAATGGGCTGCAGGTACTGACCGGCCAGGGCGCACCCACCCCGATCGAGCGGGTCTGCTCACCGGTGGTGCGGACGGGCCGGGTCCGGGAGCTGACCCGCTGGAACGATCAGCCCGGCCGCAGCCGGGACGACGTCCTGCTCCTGCTGGATCTGTCGCGCTCACTGCTGGCCCAGGCCGGAACGGCAGCGGCCTGAGCGCTAACCCAGCTTCGCGGCCTGCTTCTGGTAGGCCACCAGCCGGATGCAGGCGGTCAGCCCGAGCAGAGCCTTCTCCAGATCGGCCTGGCTGGGGAAGGTCGGGGCGATCCGGATGTTCTGGTCCTGCGGGTCCTGGCCATAGGGGTAGGTGGAGCCGGCTGGGGTCAGCTCGATGCCGGCCTCCTTGGCCCGCTGGACCACCTCGGTGGCGCAGCCGCTGGGCACGTCCAGGCTGACGAAGTAGCCGCCCTTGGGCTGGGACCACTGAGCCAGTCCGGTGCCTCCCAGTTGCTCGTTCAGAATACGTTGCACGGCATCGAATTTCGGCGCCAGCAACTCCCGGTGGCGGGCCATGTGCTTGACCAGCCCACCGGCGTCCTGCAGAAACATGACGTGCCGCAACTGGTTTATCTTGTCCGGGCCGATCGAGCGTTTCGAGTTGTTCAGGGTGAGCCACTGGACGTTGGCGGTGGACGCGCCGAAGAAGGCCACCCCCGCTCCGGCGAAGGTGATCTTCGAGGTCGAACCGAAAACGAAGGCTCGGTCGGGGTTTCCGGCTTCGGTACAGACAGCCAGCAAATCGGTGATCTCGGCGTGCTGATCGGTGAGGTGGTGGACGGCGTAGGCGTTGTCCCAGAAGATCCGGAAGTCCGGTGCCGCCGTGCTCATGGTGGCCAGCCGGTGGGCGACCTGCTCGCTGTAGACCGCGCCGTCCGGGTTGCTGTACTTGGGAACGCACCAGATGCCCTTGATCGCAGCATCATCCGCGACCAGCTGCTCGACCGTGTCCATGTCCGGGCCGTCGTCCTTCATCGGCACGGCGATCATCTCGATACCGAACCGCTCACACAGGGCGAAATGCCGGTCGTAGCCCGGCACCGGGCAGATGAACGCGATCCGGTCCTCGGCCGTCCACGGCCGGATGGCGCCGGGCATGGTGCTCAGCAGGGCATGGACCAGGCAGTCGTGCATCAGCTCCAGACTGGAGTTGCCCAGCGCCATCAGATTGGCGGCCGGAACCTGAAGTGGCGCACTGAAAATGGAGCGCAATTCCGGAAGCCCCTGCAGGTTGCCGTAGTTGCGGGCGTCGCTTCCATCAGCGGCATGGTGCTGGCCAGCGGGCAGCCGGAGCAGTTCCTCGGACAGATCAAGCTGCTCGGGCGACGGCTTGCCCCGGGTGAGATCCAGCTTCAGGCGCTGCGCGACCAGCGCATCGTAGTCGTGCTGCGCGGCGGTCAGAAGCTCGGACGGGGACTGCTGGCTGAGCCCATCGGGACTCGGGTGGTTGGTGATCACTCACTCCTCTTTCGACCCGGCCCACGCTAATGGCTGAGGCCGCCGAAACGCATTCGGGTTGATTCAGCTGGGCCGGTAGGGCGAGACCACGACCTCGACCCGCTGGAACTCCTTGACGTCGGAGTAGCCGGTGGTGGCCATCGAGCGGCGAAGCGCTCCGATCAGGTTGGCCGTGCCGTCGGCCACCCGGCCCGGCCCGTAAAGGATCTCCTCCAGGGTGCCGACGGTGCCGACCTGCACCCGGGCTCCCCGAGGCACGGACGGGTGGTGGGCTTCTGGCCCCCAGTGATAACCGCGGCCCGGCGCTTCGGACGCCCGGGCCAGCGCGGCCCCGAGCATCACGGCGTCCGCCCCGCAGGCGATCGCCTTGACCACTTCACCGGAGCGGGCCATTCCGCCGTCCGCGATCACCTGCACGTACCGGCCGCCGGACTCGTCCATGTAGTCCCGGCGGGCGGCCGCGACGTCTGCCACCGCGGTGGCCATCGGCGCGTGGATACCGAGGGTGTCCCGGGTGGTGTGGGTGGCGCCGCCGCCGAAGCCGACCAGCACCCCGGCCGCTCCGGTGCGCATCAGGTGCAGCGCGGCGGTGTAGGTGGCGGAACCACCCACGATCACTGGGACATCGAGCTCATAGATGAAGCGCTTCAGATTGAGCGGCTCGGCCCGGCCGGAGACGTGCTCGGCGCTGACCGTGGTGCCGCGGATCACGAACAGGTCGACCCCGGCGTCCACCACGTGCTTCCACAGCTGCTGGGTGCGCTGCGGAGTGAGCGCACCAGCCACGGTGACCCCGGCCGCGCGAATCTCCTTGATCCGGGCCGCGACCAGGTCGGGCTTGATCTCCTCGGCGTACAGCTCCTGCATCCGCCGGGTGGAGATGGCCATGTCCAGGCCGGCGATCTCGGCCAGGATCGGCTCGGGATCCTCGTACCGGGTCCATAGCCCTTCCAGATCGAGGACGCCGAGACCGCCGAGCTTTCCCAGCGCGATCGCGGTGGCCGGGCTCATCACCGAGTCCATCGGCGCGGCCATGATCGGCAGCTCGAACCGGTAAGCGTCGATTTGCCAGTCGGTGGACACCTCTTCGGGATCACGGGTGCGGCGACTGGGCACAATGGCCACATCGTCGAAGGTGTAGGCCCGGCGGCCGCGCTTGCCCCGGCCGATCTCGATCTCAGTCACGCGAATCAGCCTACCGAGACCCAGCCGGGGACGGCCTCCCCTTGCATGATCACCAGGGACGAGAGGCTCAGTGGCCGAGGGCGGCCAAGGCGAGGCCGCCGATGGTCAGCACGATGTTGAGGCCAGCGATGAAGGCACCGATCAGACCGGCCACCCGGGCCGGGCCGCTCACTGGCGCGCCACCGCGGGTCAGCCCGGCCCGCCAGGCGGCGCAGGCACCAAGAACTCCTGGCGCACCGGACCAGAAGAAGCACAGGGTGACCACGGACAACACCGCGAGCACGATCGATCCGGCCATCGCGCGCTGCGCGGAGCGGGTGGCCGCGGCAATACCGAGTCCGAGCGCGAGCGCCAGGGTCCCGGCCAGGCCGATCGCCACGATCGAGTCGACTGGGCCGTCGCTGGCGTAGGGATCATGGTCAGTGAAGAGGATCTCACCCAGGAAGATGAGGAGTGGGATGCCAACACACACGACGTACTCGGTGCCGAGCAGGATGGGCGCCCGGGGCAGGGTGACAGTGCGGGCCGGGGTGCTGGTGGTGAGGGACATGATGAACTCCAATCGCACGCGGCCAGCCGATCTGGCCTCCTGCTCACCGTGACGAGCACGCCGTCCCGCGGGCCAGACCGGCGGCGTCCCGCCGGATCCTGCCCCGTCCCGGGAAATGACCGGGCGATGTCCCTCAGTGTCCCGCGATCGTCCCGGTGGCGTCCCGTCCCGGCGATGATCCCTGTTCTGACCCCTGCGCCCGGGCCATGCTGATGGGGTGAGCAGTATCGCCGGGCCCAGCAGGACAGCGGCCGGTTCCGCCGCCCCGGGGATTCCCCCGGCGGTGCTGACCGCCGCCGCCTGCTTCGCGCTCAGCGCGGGAGCTACGGCGCTCGTGCTGCGTCTGCCCCAGCAACCGCCCAGCGGGATCCTGCTCCTGGGCTGGCCCGTATTCGCCGTGGCCGGTGGCGTCCTGATGGATCAGGGCCGGTTCATCGCGATGGCCCGGGCCCTGAACCTGCTGGCTCTGGTCCCGCTGGCCGTGGTCGTGGCCACAGCGGTGGCGTCCGGCTCGGTGGACGGCAGTGCCGGGCAGGTGCTGCACACCATCGGTGCGACCGGCGCGTTGCAGGTGGTCGCGCTGGCGGCGCTGCCCTGCATCGCCCGCCCGCCCCGGCGCTTCGG
>CALMAR010000100.1 GCA_937859855.1 uncultured Kineosporia sp. | reverse complement strand
CAGTTCGGGTATGGCCAGCTCATCGGACGCCCGCGCGGGCAGCCGCTCCCAGCGCCGGCGGGCGTCCCAGCTGATGAACCCGACCATCCCGCCGGTCAGCGGCGGCAGACCGGGCAGTGCGGGCGTCTTCAGCCGGGCCACCGTGTCCCGCAGTGCCAGCAGCGGATCACCGCTGACTGGCATCCCGGCCGGTGGCTCACCGATCCAGCGCAGCTCACCGCCGGCCGCGGTCAGGGTGGCGCTGCTCGCGGCGCCGATGATGCTCCAGCGCGACCAGACCCCGCCGTGTTCGGCCGATTCGAGCAGGAAGGTCCCCGGCCGGTTCTGGGCCAGCGCCCGGTAGAGCCCGACCGGCGTGTGCTCGTCGGCCAGGAACCGGCGGACCACCGGAATCACCCGGCGGGTGGTGGCCAGCTCACGGAAGGTCGCCAGCGACGGCCAGGTGACGCCGAGAGAGAGGTCGGGCTCAGGGACGGACGGCTCGCTCATCGCGCCTCCGCCGCATCGCCGGACCCGGCGCCGAGCGGGCCTGCGTCGAAACAGGTCCGGTCGCCGGTGTGGCAGGCGGCGCCGACCTGATCCACGCTGACCAGCACCGCATCCCCGTCGCAGTCCAGGGCGACCGCCTTGACGTACTGCACGTGCCCGGAGGTGTCGCCCTTGCGCCAGTACTCTCCCCGGCTCCGGCTCCAGTAGTGCGCCCGCCCGGAGGTCAGGGTGCGGTCCAGCGCCTCGTCGTCCATCCAGCCGACCATCAGCACCTCACGGGTGTCGTACTGCTGGACGACGGCGCAGATCAGGCCATCGCGATCGCGCTTGAGCCGGTCAGCCAGCTCCGGAGCCAGGGTCACGGCGGCGATTCTCCCACCGCTGGCCCGCCCGGCCGATCGAACTGCCCGGATGGGGTCAGCCCCAGAGGTCAGACGGAGGTCAGACGGAGGTCAGACCGAGGTCAGACCGAGGTCAGACCGAGGTCAGACCGAGGTCAGACCGAGGTCAGGCTGCTCCAGGAAGCGTGCAGCCGCGCGTACACGTTACTTCGGTCCAGGAGCTCCCGATGCGATCCGGTGTCCACCACCTGGCCGTGGTCGACCACGATCACCAGGTCGGACGCCTCCGCCGTACTCAGCCGGTGCGCGATCGCGACCGCGGTCCGGCCCCTGGTCAGGCTCTCCAGGGCGGTCTGCAAACGCACCTCAGTGGCCGGATCGACGGCCGACGTGGCCTCGTCCAGCACCAGCAGATCAGGATCGGCCAGATAGGCCCGGGCCAGCGCGACCAGTTGCCGCTCCCCCGCCGACAGCGATTCACCCCGTTGCCCGGCCGGGGTGTCCAGGCCGTGTGGCAGCGACTCGGCCCAGCCCAGCAGGCCCAGCTCGGCCAGTGCCCGGGTCACGTCGTCCCGGGTCGCTCCGGTGCTGCCCCAGGCGATGTTGGCGGCCAGGCTGGCGTCGAACAGGAAGCCCTCCTGCGGCACCATCACCACCCGGTCCCGGAGGCTGCCGAACTTGATCTCGCGCAGATCGGCGCCGTCCAGCCGGATCCGCCCGCTGACCGGGTCCATCAGCCGGGTCAGCAACTTGGCCATCGTGGTCTTCCCCGAGCCGGTCTCCCCCACGATCGCCACCCGCAGTCCCGGATCGATGCTCAGGTGGACGTCGCTGAGCACCTCCGGCCCGCCGGGATACGAGAACGAGACGTGCTCGAACTCGATCCTCATCGGCCCGCGCGGGAGCACCAGGCCCTGATCCCCCGGATCGGCCACATCGGCCGGCGTGTCCAGCACGGACAGCACCCGGCGGAAGCCGGCCGCCGCGTTCTGCAGCTCGTTCAGGACCTCGGTTCCGGCCTGCACCGGCGTCACGAACAACTGGACCAGGAACAGCACCGCCAGCAGGCGGCCCAGGGTCATCTGGCCATCCACCCCGAGCAGGGTTCCGGTCACCACCACCGCGGCGACCACCAGCCCGGACATCCACACTCCGCCCGCGAACGAGCCCGCGACCAGCCACTGCGCCCGGGTGGAGGCGATCCGATGCGCGTCGATCGCCTGATCGACCCGCCGCTGGGTACGGGCCTGCACCCCGTAGGCGCGGATCGTGCTGGCGCCGACGACCGATTCGGAGACCCCGGCCAGCAGCGCGCCGACCCGTTCCCGGACCACCGCGTAGGCCGCTGACACCCGCCGCTGCAGCACCGGGATGATCAGGAACAGGGGCAGGAAACAGGCCCACACCAGGAGGGTCAGCTGCCAGGAGTACACCGCCATCAGCGCCGTGGCCACCAGCAGCTGCCCGGCCGACAACACCAGGATCAGGCCGCCGAACTGCATGAAGCTGGAGATCGTGTCCACGTCACTGGTCACTCTGGACACCAGCGAGCCGCGGCGTTCGGTGTTCTGAGTCAGCACCGACAGATCGTGCACATGCCGGAACGCCTTGGTCCGCAGGGTGGCCAGGCCTGCCTCGGTGGAACGGAACAGCCGCAGGTTCGACCGGTAGGCGCACCAGCCGGTGATCAGCACACCCGCCGCGGCGAGGGCCACGAAACCGGCCACCAGCCCCGGCCTGGGCCCGGCCGGACTCATCAGGCCCCGGTCGATGGTCTGCTGGACGGCGATGGGCACCAGCACCCGGCCCATCGTCGCCACCAGCGCCAGACCCAGGGTGAGCGCGAGGCCCCGGGTGAACTCGGGCGCGTAGCTGGTCCCCCGGCGCAGGGTGGCCAGCGCCCCCAGCTTCACCCCGGAGGCCGTACCGACCGTCGACATCAGGCCAGCTCCCCTTCCAGCTCATCCAGTGGATCCAGCTCGTCCGGGCCAGCTGAGCCGGAGCCAGGACCGGACGGATCACCGGTCGCCCGCTGGCGGCGGGTCGCGGCGTCGTCGTAGGCGGTGACCAGGGCCCGGTATCCGGGGCTGATGGCCAGCAGCTGCTGATGGCTGCCGCGGGCCGCCACCCGGCCGTGCTCCAGGTAGACCACCTCGTCGGCCAGGTCGATGGTGGCCCGGCGATAGGCGATCACCACCACGGTGATCGGATGATCACCTCCACCGGCGCCAGCGCCGGAGGTGGTCTCCCGCAACCCGTGCAGGATGTCCGCCTCCACCCGGGGGTCGATCGCGGATGTCGCGTCGTCCAGGAGCAGCAGCCGCGGGCCGCGCACCAGCGCCCGGGCCAGCGCTATCCGCTGCCGCTGCCCGCCGGACAGGGGGGTGCCGCGCTCCCCCACCGGAGTGTCCAGACCGGCCGGCAGGGCGGCGACGAACCGGTCGGCCCGGGCCCGGGCCAGCGCCGCCCATACCTGGTCATCGCTGGGGGTATCAGCGTCGCCGGGATCGGCCAGGGTGACGTTGCCGCGGATGGTGTCGTCGAAGATGAACGTCTCCTGCCCGGCGAAGGCGGCGAAGCTCGCCACTCCACCGGAACGCAGCGAGGCGATGTCCAGGCCCATGGCCTCGATCCGCCCGGTGCTCGGATCGGTCAGCCGCACGATCAGGCCGGCCAGTGTGCTCTTGCCCGATCCGGTCGGGCCAACGACCGCCACGGTGCGGCCTGCCGGGATGTCCAGGGTGACCTCTCGCAACACCGGCTCCTCACCGCCCTGGTGCGCGTAGCTGACGTCACTCAGAGCCAGATCGACCGGCCGATCGCCGTCCAGGATGGCGGTGCCGTACGGCATTTCGCCGGTCGCGCTGAGCACCGAACTGACTCGGTTCCATCCGGCCAGGGTCCGGGGCAGCTCGCCCAGCACCCAGCCCATGGACCGCAGCGGGAAGGAGACCAGGCCGAGCAGATAGGCGACCTGGACCACGTCGCCGGTTCCGGCCGCACCGCGGGCGACCCGCCAGGTGCCGGCCAGCAGCACCGCCAGGATGCCGATCGTGGGGATGGCGTCGATCACTGGATCGAAGACCGAGCGGACCTGACCGGCCCGGACGTTGGCCGCCCGCAGCTCGTTGGCCGACCCGGCGAACCGCTGCGTCTCGGCGGCCTCGCGGCCCAGGCTCTTGACCACCAGGGCCGCTTCGAAGCTCTCGTGCGCCACCGCTGACACCTGCGCCCGCAGCCGCTGAGCGCTGGTCACGGCAGGCGACATCCGGCGCTGGTAGAGCGTGTTGGCGACCATCACGCTGGGCAGCACCAGCAGCCCGATCAGGGCCAGCACCGGGTCAGCGAACAGCATCGCGATGATCGCGACCAGCAGCATCACGATCACGCCCAGCGCCAGCGGCAGCGGGGCCATCACCTGCCAGGTGGTTTCCACGTCGGCGTTCGCGTTGGACAGCAACTGACCGGCCGGATGACGGTGATGCCATTCCAGCGGCAGCCGGAGGTACTGCCGGGTGACCTCGCGCCGGTGCCGGGCCTGGAGGCGGAACATGGTGATACCGGCCGCGATCCGCCGGGCCACTACCGCGAGGGCGGTCAGGGTGGCCACCCCGGCCAGCGAGCCGCCCACGGTCATCAGGTCGTGCCCGCTGATCCGGCCGTCAGTGAAGGCCGGCTGCAGGTATCGGCTGGTGAGCCGGCCCAGTAACCAGCCGCTACCGGCGGTGCCGATCCCGTAGAGCGCGCTTCCGATCACCGCGGCCGTGAACGCCAGCGGCTCCATCCGGGCGCCCATCGCGACCACCCGCAGCCCGCCCGCGACCGTGCCCCGCGGGACGGTGCGATCGTTCAGATCGGCACTGCGATCGTTCAGATCGGCACCGGCGGCGGACACGGGAGCAGTTCTCCTTCATTGATCCAAGGCGGAGTAGGGCATCCGGTCTGGGCCGTTGCGGCCGGCCGGAGCGGCACTGGGTGTTTCAAGGTGAGCCGATGCCGTGGCATTCCGGAGCCGGGCGCCGCGCCGGACCAGGGCCCGCCCGCAGTGGCCCGGCGCACCGGCCGGCGCCCTGGCTGAATCCCGTTCGGCTCACCGGACCGGTGCACCGGTCATGCGCAGAGCCTCTTTGACCGCGCCGATGCTGACCTCGCCGAAGTGGAAGATGCTGGCCGCCAGCACGGCGTCGGCACCGGCCGCCACTGCGGGCGGGAAGTGCTGTACCGCACCGGCGCCTCCGCTGGCGATCAGCGGCACCCCCACCTCAGCCCGGACCGCTCGCAGCATCTCCAGGTCGAAGCCGTTCCTGGTGCCGTCGGCGTCCATCGAATTCAGCAGCACCTCACCCGCACCCAGCGCTGCCCCCCGCGCTGCCCACTCGACCGCGTCGATTCCGGTGCCGCGCCGGCCACCGTGGGTGGTCACCTCGAATCCGGAGGTGGTTGCCTGGCCCGGCGGGCAGCGCCGGGCATCCACCGACAGCATCAGCACCTGAGCACCGAACCGATGCGCGACCTCCCTGATCAGTTCCGGGCGCTCGATCGCGGCGGTGTTCACCCCCACCTTGTCCGCTCCGGCCCGCAGCAGCCGATCGACGTCCTGCACGCTGCGCACCCCGCCACCCACGGTGAGCGGGATGAACACCTGCTCGGCGGTGCGGTTCACCACCTCGTACATCGTCTCCCGGCCCGACGACGACGCGGTGACGTCGAGGAAGGTCAGCTCGTCGGCCCCCTCGGCGTCGTACCGGCGGGCCAGCTCGACCGGGTCACCGGCGTCCCGCAGCCCGGCGAAATTGATTCCCTTGACCACCCGGCCCGCATCCACGTCGAGGCACGGAATCACTCGAATGGCCACCGGCACTGCCTCATCGTAGGGGTCCCCGATCTGACGATGAGCAACGCAGATGCCATTGCGCAGGCTGTGGCCAGTTCAGGCTCAGGAAGTTCCCAGGAACGGGGCCCACTGTGGTCCGGTGCTGCGGACGGCGGGATTCCCCCTGATCACCGTCCCTTCGGTGGTGCTCGCGCACCTGCTGGTGACCGGATCAGCACCTCCCGCCCCCGCGGTGATTCTGGCTGGGCTGATCGCGGTGCTGGCCGGGTCCGGGGCGGATCGCCGCGCTCGTCGCCGGCCGGCCACCGGGCCTTCACGAGCCGGTTTGATCGCAGAGCTCACTGGCGTCCAGCTGGCTGGGCATCTGGTGGTGTATCTGGCCCTCGGCGAACCCTCTACCGGGTGCCTGCCGGCCATGGGGCGCGGCGCACAGGCTGGGCTACACGTCGCTCTGCTGCGGCCTGCGGTCAGCTGTGCACCGGGGCAGTCCGCGAGCGGCCCGCTGGCCGCGGGCACCGCCGCCCTGATGGCGGTCGCGGCCGGGGTGCTGCTGTGGCAGCTGCTGGTCGCCGCGGGCGGGGGCGCACTGCTGCGGCTGGTTCAACGGGTGTGGAG
>CALMAR010000099.1 GCA_937859855.1 uncultured Kineosporia sp. | reverse complement strand
CCCGGCCCCGCCCGCGCCCCCCCCCCCCCCCCCGCCCCCCCCCCCGCGGCGGGCCTCCCGGACCTCCGGCCCGGACCCCACCGGCCGCGCCCAACGGTAGAGAGAGCGAAGGTTGGCGGGAATGTCTGGGGTCATGTGCGTGGTGCCCAAGGTCCGGGCGGCCCGCGCGAGACCACCCAGGGCGGCCAGGATGAGGCGACGCGCGAGGCCGGATCACCACGGGTGCCGGGGCTCACCTTCCGGTACCACGCCCGGACTCACCGAGCGCGGTACCTCACGCGCGACGGCGGGGGTGTACATCCCCCGCCGTCCCGCTACTCCGCGTTGGCGATCGCGACGTCAGCTTGTTCGGCCCCCCGTGGGTCTACAACATAAAATGGAACTAAGAAACTCTTGGCTTCATCGCGGAACTGGACATTAACTTCGAACGTATATGTGCCGTAATTCTTCAGGCTTAAGAACGTCTCGGCTGGAATTACAACACCCCATGGCAGATACGGAAATTTGGCAGTACCAAGGTCTCCTCCTCCCGACTGGGCCATGACGACCTCGCCTGCTTCATTCTTTAATGAAAAAGAGAACTCGATCTTCTCTCCAACAACGTCTCCACCGGGTACCTCCGTGTCACGAACATACAAAATTACGGCTCTCTTCGTGTTGGCCGGCAACGTCGTTGCAGCTAAAGTATTTTGGCCAAGACCGATGGCCGAGAGAACCCCATCGGCGTCAGATGCGACGCCTTCGGCGATAACTACAAAGCCATCTATCATTATGCACCAACCCTTGTCTGCAGCACTGAGAATTTGGAGCCTGGAGTGATGTCCCCGCCCTGATCGGGAGACCACCCCCACGCATGAAAGTTGGCTGGGGTCAATGGGACTCGGACGTTAGATGAAGAACCCACGGTAGTAACAGTCATATTCGTGTTGCTCGCGGTTGGGATCGAAGCGAATGTCGAAATTGGGTCAGAATAGGAACTGGCGGAGGCAGCAGAAGTAGCGTTGGAAATAGTCTCGCCAGACCAGACAATGTGCATAACTCGCGCATCATCTGTGCGGATCAGCTCCCCAACTAGCTGGAAGTCTAATGCGTCCAAAATTTCAGCCATGCGCGCCAAGCCGCAGTTCTCGTAGTAGCGAGCCTCGTCCTTTTGAGTAGTCTGCGAACTCCATCCCATCTCGTCAGCAAGTTGTTGCTGAGTCCAGCCTCGCAATATCCGGGCTTTCACAAGCGCTTCTCCCAGAGAATCAAGACTCCCAATGTCCAGCCTTGCGATCAGACCGGATTCTAGAGCTTCGTACTCAGTCACCTCAGCTTCAAGATCAGCAATTAGTCGCTCAATTGATCGACTGCCCGATGTCCCTTGTATGACCTGCAACTCCTGACGCAAATCCGCCATGCGTTGCTTAGTAATCTTTAGCTGCCGCGAGTTGCTGATCATCACTACTCCTCATCGGTAGTCAAGCCTAACGATGCCTTTCCGGTGGTCGTCTCTGTCTCGGCAGAAGAAGTCTTTGATGGGCATTCTTATCCTTCCGAAACCGGTGTTTACGATCTCATAGCTGGAATACAACCACAGGTCGATGCCGTACAAACGCTTGACGTCATAATGGCGAGCCTCTGAAAGCAAACCCCAGTTATCCGGGTTCTCGCCAGGTGAAGGCAAGAACACCATGTCTATGTCGCTAGGCCGGTGCTTGTGAGTAACGAACGAGCCGTCGATCCAGATGCCATCGACTGCCCGCACGTCTAGCAGTCCTACAATCATGCGCAGATTTACGAACAGCTCCCGGCGGCGTCTTGTCGTCCCAAAGCGCTTCTCCACTTCATCCAGGGTCGCATCATGCTCACCAACCGGGAGGTTCCCGCGGCCGTCAAAGGCTGGTATCGGCATCAGCGACACAACCTACAGGTTGTAACGCTTGAATCGTGCCCGATGCTCCCGCGAATGCAACAGAGCCGGGAGAGTGTGACACAACTCACAACATGACCCCGGCGTGCCTCCTGGACGACTACCACTCGACTCCTATGGGTCTCGAACTCTGACCTACCACCACGAACACTACTCAGAACGACAGCTCAACAGCATAGAGTGACAAAGGCAGCAACGCCGATCGCCGCCGGGTAAGGCGCTTCGTTGACCGCCGCGCCGGAGCCTGCACGGACCCGGCGTCATCAGCGACCTGGGCTGCTGGCCCGGGCCGGGCCGCAACGCGGGAGATGCCGCCAAGGGCCTGGGCCCGCCTCGTTGCGGTCCAGCTTTGAGACAGGATTCAGCGGAAGACAGCGCCGATCGACCAGGGCGCAGGAGGTCCTGACATCCGCCCCCGCGCAGGTCACAGGCCACAGCGGGTGTCGACCAGACCCACGGTCCCATTGTCCGCGGGTTGTGGGTTCGATCCCCACGGGGCCCACCCCCTCTGAACAGCTCGAGGGCTGCCTGCTGCGGACCCGGTCGGTCCCGCCGCAGGCCGTCCTGGATTAATTACTACATCCAGCGATTCGCATTGCCGCGTTGTCCTCGACTGCTTCGGCGTGCTCAACTTTTCCAAGAGGCGCCACGTGGCGTGAGTGACGAAGGTGCCCGTGGATCTCGTGTCTGTGCCGACCAGATCATCGCCGCCGGATGCGCTCCGAGCGCCAGTCGACACCCACGCCCAAGACTGTGATTCACAACTCAAGATCAGTTCAGTCGCCGGCACGCAGACTGCGGTTCAGGTGGACTCGGGTCTCGTAAGCCATGCCGCGAGAGACTCCCGAGCACGCGGGTCCTCGTCGAGCCAGGTCACCGAGTTCCGGGCCGCTTGAGCGGCTGCCGAGCGACTTTCGAACTGCGCCCCGGCATACCCGCCGATGACCGTCCACCGACCTCCATCCTCGGGATCGGAGCGAAAATGCTCGAAACCGATGCCCCCGGCTGGATGCTCGAAAAAGTCCACGCACAGTGACTGGTCGTCCGACGAGATGCTCGTCAGCACGATCCATCCCCGGTGGTTGATGCGACCCGGCACAAGATGACTGTAGGACAGGCGCGGTCGAGTAAGTGGCTCACCACATCGAGAGTGTATTTGGGGCCTGAATCCACCGGTCTCGAGTAAGGATCGGGCGATGTAGTCGGTCAGGTTCCGGAAGCCCACGGCGGAGCCGCGCAGGTGTCCGAGGCGGGCCGTTGATCGCCTCGGTGGGGCCGTTGCTGACGCCGGGCCGTCGGCGAGGCCTACCCTGCCGCCGTCACCCGGTTCCTGACGCAGTCCCCAGCGCCGGCCTTGCCGACCGGTTCGAACGGAGCGGCATCAGCACACTTTGATGCTGTACACGGAATCCCAGCCACCACGATTCAAGAGAACGGTCTGGAAAAACGGTTTCGGCTTGATGGTCTGCAGGACGTTGCCCGAGGCCCCGTACAAGGTGGTGGTGACGTTGCCGGTCTGATGATCCAAGACACCAGCATCATCAGTTCCGTACGAGAGCCAGTAATGCAGACTGTACGTTCGGCACGAATAGAAATTGAAATAGTAGTAGCGGTTGGGTACGGAGTTGCTGAGGACCCCGTATGCGCACAAGTACCCGCTGGGGCAGTTCGTCGGGCCGCCGCTGTCGACGTGTCGGGTCACGGCGGGGGACGTGTACGGCTCAGGCGTGGCAGCTGCGGCCGCCGCTCGGGAGTCTTGGGTGGCCTCAGCGGCACCCACCGGAACCACTGCCAGTCCACCGCCGATCAAGCAGGCGATGACAACCGCTGTGAGGAAACGACGCACGTGATCTTCCCTCCGGGGGGACCCGACTTCAGTGCTTATAGCCGTTATAACCGTAGACGTCCGGATATGGGTGGGCAATGGGTTGCGTCAGCGTCTCGGCGCTGATCGCCGCAGGACCTCCGCGGCAGCGATGTCGTGCGCGGACCGCTTTCCCACGTCCTCGCCACCGCCGGCGATGGTGGCTCTATGGCACCGTGCGCTGTGCTGGCGTAACCGATAGCCGCGCCCACCTCGACGCGTGGGCTGGCTGCCCCGGCTGTGGCGGGAGCCCTGGGCCCCTTCGTCACCGCCTTGCAGCTGCTCCTCAGCCTGATCCCAGGTTCGACGCTGATGCTCGAGGTCGCCGCCTCCCCGGCTGCCCTTGACCGCAGAGGAGCCACTCAGGAATGACCACGAACGTGGAAGGGCACGTCGACCGCCCGATGGCGGCCGACCAGTCGCCGGTGAGGTTCGCCGCGGGCGACGGGTCCGCCCCGGTCGCTCGCCGTACCAGGCGGCGGCTGCCGTTCGTACCGCTCTGGTGGCGGGACGCCGTCGGTGTGCTGACGTGGGCGAGCATGCTCACCGTGGTGGCCCTCTGGGTGGGCGACGGTCAGCTGCAGGAGTTCGATGGTTGGACGTCGGGCCTCGCCTCCCTCGGCCGGCTGACGGGACTGGTGGCCGCGGACCTGTTGCTGGTGCAGGTGCTGCTGATGGCGCGGATCCCGGTGGTGGAGCAGTCCTACGGGCAGGACGAGCTGGCTCGCCGGCACCGGCTGGTCGGGTTCACGTCCTTCACCCTGATGCTGGCGCACGTCGTCCTGATCACCTTCGGCTACGTCGGGGTGGACTCGGGTGACGTGATCGTGGAGTTCTGGGATCTGGTCGTCGACTATCCCGGCATGCTGCTGGCGGTGGCCGGTACCGCCGCGCTGGTGATGGTCGCGCTGACCAGCATCAGGAAGGCCCGCCGCACGTTGCGGTACGAGTCCTGGCACCTGTTGCACCTGTACGCCTACCTGGGTGTGGGCCTGGCCCTGCCGCACCAGCTGTGGACGGGGCAGGAGTTCCTCACCCACGCGGTCGCCACGGTGTACTGGTGGGGGCTGTGGGCCGCGGCCGCCGGTGCGATCCTGACCTGGCGGGTCGGCGTCCCGGTGTACCGCAGCCTGCGGCACGGCCTGCGCGTCGTGGACGTCGTGTCGGAGAGCCCGCACGTGCTGTCCGTGTACATGCGCGGCCGGAATCTCGATCACCTGCCCGTGCGGGCCGGACAGTTCTTCACCTGGCGCTTCCTGTCCGGTCGGCCCGGATCGGGCTGGATGCGTGGCCACCCGTACTCGCTGTCCGCGGCTCCGGCCGGCGACACCTTACGGATCACGGTGAAGGATCTTGGAGACGGCAGCCGCTCGCTGGCCGGGGTCCGGCCCGGCACCCGGGTGCTCGTCGAAGGCCCTTACGGCCGCCTGCACGACGGGGTCCGCACCCGCCGCAAGGTGACGCTGCTGGCCGGCGGGATCGGCATCACCCCGCTGCGGGCGCTGCTGGAGGAGATGCCGCAGCGCCCCGGCGACGTGACCCTGATCTACCGGGCCCGCACCGATCAGGACCTGATCTTCACCTCGGAGCTGGAGGCACTGGCCGCCGACCGCGGCGCCCGGCTCTTCTTCGCCGTGGGTCCGCGCCTGACCGGCCGCCTGTCCTGGCTGCCCCGCACGGCGCACCACCTCACCGATGCCCAGGCGCTGCAGGAGGTGGTCCCGGACGTCGCCCGGCACGACGTCTACATCTGCGGCGCCGACATGTGGATGGACGCGGCGAGGGATGCCGCGCTGGCCGCCGGCGTCCCGGCCCACCGCATCCACATCGAACGCTTCCGCTGGTGACCGAACCGCTTCCACGACAGGAGATCACCATGCGCCGGATCGTCGTCGGCTTCATGAGCACCCTCAGCGCGCTCGTGCTGCTGTTCAGCTACCACACCAGCCTCGGCCGCTCCGGCGTCGCCGCCGGCGACGGCACCTCAGGTGCCGTCCCGGACACCTCCGGCGACACCTCCAGCGGCGGAACGGCGTCCGACCCGAGTGCGCCCTCAACGTCCGGCAGCTCGTCCGGCGGTTCGTCGTCCAGCAGCTCCTCCGGCAGCTCGAAGTCGGGCTCCTACACCGGCGACTCGGTCGACACCCAGTGGGGGCCGGTCCAAGTGAAGATCACCGTCGCGGCCGGGAAGATCACGAAGTCCGAGGCGGTCGTGTACCCGACCGAGAACCCCCGCGACCAGCAGATCAACGCCTACGCCGTGCCGCAACTGAACTCCGAGGCGGTGCAGCAGCAGAGCGGAAGCATCGACGCCGTCTCCGGCGCGACGGTGACCAGCGACGGCTACATCCAGTCCCTGCAGTCCGCGATCGACCGGGCGCACCTGTGATCACCCCCACCACCCTTCCGGACCTCGGCTGCGGGACACCGTTGGTGAACCTGCCGCGCCGGGCCTTCGTCGAGCAGGTGATGGGCCTTCCGGTCAGCGTGCACGTGCGCGGCCCGCAACCGCACGGTCCCGCGGTGGCGCGCGCGGTCGCGGACTTCTTCGCCGCGCTGCGCGAGGACGACGCCCGGTTCAGCACCTGGAAGCCCGAGAGTGCGGTGAGCCGGATCCGCCGCGGCGAACTGGCCCTCGGACATGCCGGCGCTCGGGTCCTCGAGGTCGCGGACCTGTGCGCCGAGGCGGAAGACCGTACGGACGGTGCGTTCTCGGGCTGGCTGCCCGGCCCGGACGGCGTGCCCGGCTTCGAACCCACAGGACTGGTCAAGGGCTGGGCTGTGCAGCAGGCCTTCGACCGGCTGACCCAACGCCTCGCCACCGGAACGGCCGACGAGGGGCACGACGTCCTGGTGTCCGCCGGCGGGGACGTCGTCGTGCGCTGCGCCCGCACTGACACCCCGGACTGGCGAATCGGCGTCGAGGACCCCCGCGACCGGAGCCGCACGCTGCTCACCGTTCCGCTGCGCGCCGGCGCGGTCGCGACCTCCGGGACGGCGGCCCGCGGCGCCCTCGGGGTCTACCCTCCCGTCCGGGACCACCGACTGATCGGGAGCAGGGCATGGGCCTCATCCACGAGGAGCTGTTCGCAACCCTCGACCTCGTCGGGCAGGCACCCGGCGGCCCCGACGAGGATCCGGAGGGATTCCCGTTCGGCGGCTGGCAGGCACCGCTGCTGGACGAGGTTTCCGGCGCGCAGGTCGGTGCCGCCTACGAGGAGACGGACGCCCTCCTGCTCGGCCGCCGGACGTACGACCTCTTCGCCGCCTACTGGCCGAACCAGGAGGGCGGCGAGGACGACGAGATCGCCACGCTGTTCAACAGCGTCCCGAAATACGTGGCCTCCCGCGGCACCCCGGACCTGACCTGGGCCGGATCCACGCAGCTCGGCCCGGATCTGGCCGGCGCGGTGCGCGAGATCCGTGACCGGCACCAGCATGTGAAGGTCGTCGGGAGCCTGAACCTGGTGCAGACCCTCCTGCGCGAGAAGCTCTTCGACCGTCTCGACCTCTGGGTGCACCCGATCGTGCTCGGCGTCGGGAAGAAGGTGTTCGACGGCGGCGCGGTGCCCACGAACCTCACACTCCTGGAACCGCCGGCAGCCGGTCGGAAGGGCACCGTGTACCTGCGCTACGGGCTCACCGACGGCACGCCCGGGGCCGGAGACATGAGCGCACCCGATCGCGGTGTCGCGCGCGAGGACTGAGGCTGCGCCCGAGAGGGTGCTCGGGAGAGGTCGTCAGCCGCGGAGCAGCTCCCTGATCCGATCCATCGCGGCGGCCGCGGCGGCCGGCCTCCGTCTCCCGAGTCCGCAACTGGTGGACACGTCCGCCGGATGGCCGACGGCGTGCTCGATCAGGTCCCGGATCCGGAGCTGCTCGTCGATCGGCTGGTCCTCGTGGGCGTACCCCGCGATGAACCGTGCGGGGCCGAGTTCGAGCCCGGACAGGGGCTGGTAGAAGGCGGCCTCCCCGGATGGAGGGTTGTCGGCCGCGGCCAGCGGCGCGTGCATGAACTCGAGCTTCTGGTCCGTCGGCCACGCTGCCACGATGGCGTTCGCCAGGCTCACGAGTGGGCCGGTGTCCGACATCCTGCCGAGAGCCCGGTGATTCATGTCGCCGAGGCACAGGTGCACACCGAACCGGCTGCCGGCCGGAGCGCCGAGCGCGAGAGAGGCCACGTGGCGTGCCATCAACCGTGCCAGACCGCCGCGGGCGATTCTGGGGGCCTGGGCGATCAGCACGAGCTCGACGGGCAGCTCGATCTGGAAGACGGCGTCGTCGCCGACGTCCGCCCGGACCCGGTGCATCGTGGCGGCCAGGGCCTCGGTGAAGACTCTGCGGTGCCGCACCGGGCCCGACGGTCCGAAGGTGAACATGGACAGATCGATGTCACCGGGGATGCCGACCTGGAACGCCGGCCGTCGGCCCGTCCCGTCGAGTCCTGCCGTGACCTCGCGGAAGATCGGGAAGGACGCCGACGCGGCGGTGTCGATGCCCAGATCCATCGCGGCGCCGTACAGGCGGCGGCCCCTGCGAACCGTGAATCGCGGCGTCTTGTCGTAGTCGGACCAGTCACCCGGCCTGGCCAGCTGGAGATCGGGATGCTCGCGGAAGCTCTCGATCATGCTGATCACCCAGTTGCGGCGCGCACCTGTCTCGCCGTCCGGCAGGGAGTCCAGGTCGCCGCCGAGCTTCTCGACCGCCAGCGCCATGGCCGTCCTGGCATCGTCGCTGGCGATGCTCCCCACCAGATGCGCACGACGTTCTGACATGACCACCGCTCCCGATCATTGCCGCGACGGGGTGCCGCGACGCTTGCCGAGCGTAATCGGCCGGGACCCTCGACAGAAGGTCGGAGGTCCGATCGGGTCAGGTGGAGAGTGCTCGTTCCGAGGGCGGTCACCAGCATGCACGGTGACGGAGACACCGACGGGCAGGGACGGCGGAAGGCTCCCGCGCCTGCCCCGGCCTGCGGGGGAGACGTTTGCGCCCAGTGGCGAGATGATGACCGACGACCCGCAGAACGAGGACGTCCTGAAAGGCGGTCGGATATGGACACACTGTCAGCATCGACGTTGCCCGAGCTGAAGGGCCGGATCCCGGTTCCCGACTACGACCGCTCGCAGCTCACCGTGGGCGTCGTCCACTTCGGCGTCGGCGCCTTCCACCGGGCCCACCAGGCGATGTACCTCGACCGGCTGATGAACCAGGGGAAGGCGCTGGACTGGGCGATCTGCGGCGTCGGCCTGCTGCCTGCGGACCGTGCCGTCCGGGACGCCCTGCGGGACCAGGACGGCCTCTACACCCTGGTCGAGAAGCCGCCCGCCGGGCAGTGGTCGCCGCGCGTGATCGGGTGCATCACCGAGGTTCTCTTCGGCCCCGACGAGGCCGACACGGTCCTGGACCGGCTGGTCGCGCCGAGCACCCGGATCGTCTCGCTGACCGTGACCGAAGGGGGCTACAACATCAGTGACGTGACGGGCCAGTTCCGCGCCGAGAACCCCGCCGTCCAGGCGGATCTGCAGCCCGGCGCCGTCCCCGGCACGTGGTTCGGCTTCGTCGTCGAGGCATTGGCCCGGCGCAGGGAGGCGGGGACGTCGCCGTTCACCGTCGTGTCCTGCGACAACATCCAGGCCAACGGCGATGTCACCCGCACCGCGGTGATCGCCTTCGCCCGGTTGCGGGACGCAGGTCTGGCCGACTGGATCGAGGCGGAGGTGCCCTTCCCGAACTCGATGGTCGACCGGATCACCCCCGCAACCACCGATGCCGACCGGGCGGCCGTCCGGGAACGGTACGACCTCCTCGACGCCGTCCCGGTGCTCAGCGAGGACTTCGTCCAGTGGGTGATGGAGGATTCCTTCGCCGACGGCAGGCCGCCGCTGGAGGACGTCGGGGTGCAGGTGGTGGAGGACGTGCACCCGTACGAGCTGATGAAGCTGCGGCTGCTGAACGCCGGCCACCAGGCCCTCGGGTACGGCGCCTACCTGGTCGGCTACCGCTACGTGCACGAGGGTGCACAGGACCCGCTGTTCGCCGGCTTCCTGCTGAAGTACATGCGCCAGGAGGCGATCCCGAGCCTCGAGCCGGTGCCGGGCATCGACCTCACCCGCTACACCGACCAGCTGATCGAGCGGTTCTCCAACGCGCAGGTGGCCGACACGCTGGCTCGGATCAACTCGTTCACCTCCGACCGGATCCCGAAGTTCCTGCTGCCGGTGGCGCAGCACCAGCTGGCCACCGGCGGCCCGATCGTGCACTGCGCCGCGATCATCGCCCTCTGGGCCCGCTACGCCGAGGGCAGCACCGAGGCGGGCGAGCCGATCGACATCGTCGACCTGCGCGTCGACGACGTCACCGCCGCGGCCGCCGCGCAGTCCTCCCGGCCGCTGGCCTTCCTCGAGCAATCGGACTTCTTCGCCGATCTGGCGTCGGACGAGCGCTTCGCCGGGACCTACCTGCGGGTGCTGGAATCGCTGCACGCCCGCGGCGTCCGGGCCACCCTGGAGGAATTGGAGTCCATGGAGGCGCCGTGATGGTGGCTGCCGCTCCGCAACGGCCGGTCCTGCCGCGAGGGCGCCGGTGGGGGCCTGATCGGAGCCGGCGCGGGGCCCGGCAGGAAGCGTGGCCGGCGACCCCGCAGAGTCAGTAGACGGTGTAGCCGCCGTCGATCACCAGCACGGAACCGGTGACGAAGGCCGCGGCGTCACTGGCCAGGAACACCACGCTGGGCGCGATCTCCTCGGGCATCGCGTAGCGCTGCTGGGGCGCGTCCTCGATCCAGTAGCGGTGCAGCTCGGGCCGGTCGACCGGGGCCATCTCCGTCTTCACGTACCCGGGCGCGACGGCGTTGACCCGCACCCCCGCACCGGCCCACTCGGCGGCCAGCGACTTGGTCAGCTGGTGCACGGCCGCCTTGGAGGCGTTGTAGGCCGGCTGCCACTGCGGCCGATTGACGATCAGGCCGGAGATCGAGCCGATGTTGACGATCGACCCCGAACCCTGCTCGACCATGTGCCGGCCCGCGGCCAGGCTGCACTTCCACAGCGCCCGCACGTTCAGGTCGAACACCCCGGACCACTCGTCGTCGGTGACGCTGAACGAGTCGTTGTGGAAGCAGATCCCGGCATTGTTCACCAGGATGTCGAGGCCGCCGAGCTCCTCGATCGCCGTGGCGGTCATCTTCTCCACCTGGGCGTCGTCGGTGATGTCCGCGGTGATCGGCACCAGCTCGAGGCCTGCTTCGGATGCCTCCTCCGCCACCCTGGCGTTGAGCGCCGCGTCCCGCGCGCAGAATGCCACGGCTGCCCCGGCCTGGGCCAGGGCGAGCGCGAAAGCGTTTCCCAGCCCACGGTTCCCGCCGGTCACCAGGGCCCGGCGACCGGCGAGGGAGAACTGCTGCAGGACGGTCATCGTGGCACCACCATCGACTTGAGGCTGCCGGGCTCGTGGTCGGTACGCAGCGCATGCTCGGTCTCGTCGAGCGGGAACCGGCCGGTCACCATCGAGTCGAGATCCACCAGCCCGGCCGCCGCCAGGTGGATCGCGACCGGCCAGGTGCCGGTGTAGCGGAAGACGCCGGTCAGCTTCAGCTCCCGGTTCTGGATCACCGGGATCGGCAGCGCGACGGTGTCCGCGCCCATCCCGACCAGGACGACGGACCCGCCGGGACGCACCGCCCGGATCCCGGCGACCACCGCCGCGGCGACCCCGGTCGCGTCGATGAACGCATCCACCTCCAGGTCGGGGACGCCGTCCGCGGTCGGGTCGATCGTGTCGGTGGCGCCGAGCCGGGTGACGGCGTCCCGGCGGGTCGTGCTGCGGGACTGCGAGCTGCCGGCGGCCCTCGCGGCGCGGGAACTGCTGGCCGCGAGCGGGCTGGTCACCGACCCCGGGAGTGGCTGGGACCGGCTGCCCGCCTCCCACCCTGACCACCGGGTCGCCGGCGAGGCGGCGCTGGCCGCCGTCTACCCGGACGCCCGCAACCCCTTCACGCACCCGTCCCTGCTGCAGGACGAGGGGCTGGCGGCGTGGGAGGTCCACGAC
>CALMAR010000098.1:10932-14320 GCA_937859855.1 uncultured Kineosporia sp. | reverse complement strand
GCCGGAGCCTGACTAGGTGCACCTGAGCTGATTCGTCCAGTTCGGCCACCGTGTCGCGGGATTTCACGAAGTCCGAGAACGCCCGGTAACCGAGGGCCTTCTCGTTGAACGCGGGATCCATTCGCTTCATCTGGTTCTTGACTGCCGAGCTGTGCAGCCACTCTGCGTCGTCCTTCTCGTGCCCGAGCCGGAGCGCGCGCTCGAGCAAGCGGCCCGCCTCGTCGTCCGGCGGCTGCTGAACGGCCTTCTTGGCGGCCTTCCGGGTGGCTGTCTTCTTGGCAGTTGCCGCCTTGGCCGGGGCGGCCCTGGCCGCACCGCTCGCCTGCTTCGATGAGGCAGCATCTGGGGCGGAGGCCGGTTCTGGGCCGGAGACCGGTCCCGGGGCCGCGGCCGGCGGCGGAGCCGGGGTGATGCCGGGCAGCGCGTCGTAGCTGAGTAGCTCATCGCAGGCCGCGGCCAGCGAGCGGCTGGTCGAGCCGGCCACGCCCACCCCGACCACATACCGGCCCAGGCGTTTGCACCGCTGGGCCAGGGCGATGTAGTCCGAATCACCGGCCACCAGCACGACGTGGGTGAGGCTGGGCAGGCGGAACATGTCCTCCACCGCATCCACCGCAAGCCGGATGTCGGCGCCGTTCTTGCCGTAGGCGGCAGCCGGGAACAACTGCACCAGGTCGACCGCCCGGCCGACCAATTGTCCGCGGTAGTCGGAGTTCACCGGGGCCGACCAGTCCGCATAGGCGCGGGTCAGCACCAGGGTCCCGTAGGACGAGGCGAAGTCGATGATGGCGCCGAGATCCACCGTGGCCCGGTGCAGCCGTTGCGTGATCTCCGGATCAGCGGGCTCCGTCCGGCCGGAGAAGAGCTTGTCCCGCTGGAACTGGCCGCGGCCGTGCACCTGGTCGTACCGCGAGATCACAATATTGTCGAAGTCGATGTAGACGGCGACCCGATTCTCGCCCGGGTTGGCCATGAGCCCCCCTCTGGTTGGGACGCCCAGGATGCCATGGCCACGACGGGCCAGCTCGGCGCCGGGCAGTACAGTTGCCGGGTGCGGCGCCGAGAGCTAGTGCTGGTTCTGCTGGTCGTAGCTCCCCCGCTGGTGCTGGCGCTGGCCGGCCTGGCGCATCCGATGGTGCTGGATCCGCGCACCGGGCACCGCTGGCACACCCTGCACGAGGTGTTGCTGCCGATCTTTCCGTTTCTGGGGCTGGGCCCGCTGGTCGAGGTACGCGACGAGGCGCTCCCGGTCCGCGTCCTGGCCGGCCTGCTGGGTTTCGTGTTCGCCGTCTACTACACGGCTCTGGATGTATTGGCCGGCATCGGGGCCGGTGCCCTGCAACAGGCCGGGAACCGTCCGGCCGCCTCGGTTCTGTTCGGCCAAGGCAATCGGCTGGCCAGCTACGGAGTGTGGGCCTATCTGCTGGCCAGCCTGATCGCGGCGGCGATGGCGCTGATCAGGAACGGAACCCGGGCCGTTCCTGGCGGCCTGCTGCTGATCGCTGGCGCCATCTCGTTCCTGAACAGCCACATCTATTGGCCCAGGGGAGTGCTCACCATGGTGGCGCTGACGGCCGGCTGGGGGCTGCTGGAGCTGGCTCGCCAGCCGCGTGGCGAAGCCGTCGCAGTAAACCCGGTATAGGCCCCGTCAGCTCTGCAACGGCGGCTTGCGGGCGACGAGTCCGGCCACATTCTGCAAGGTCTTGTCTATCCCATCGTTGATCTTGCCGGTCTCGTGCTCGGTGTGCAGAGTGACGGTCACGGTCGCGCCGTCGCCGTCCGGGGTGACCTGCAATTCTCCGTGGTAGTCGTGCTCGTTGTCGCTGCCCCAGGTAATCGCCCTGTTGCCGGCGTCGATCGAGAACGTGGCGTCGGACTCGACTGTGCCGCCGCCGCCCGGCGTGTCCGGCGGCAGTTGCGCCACGACATGCACTTCGTCACCGGTGGCTGGATGGGCCTCGGTCATTGAACTGAAGTACTTGGGCAGATTCTCGATCTCGCTCAGGTATTGGAACAGGTCGTCCGGATCGGCATCGATGGTGAGACTTCGCTGATACGTGGGCATTGCGGCCTCCCTGCGGCTCGTGCGTCACACCGACCCTGCCTGCAACTGTCCGAGTCGGCATCTGCAGGCACACCGGGCCGGTTGCGGCGGCCTCGTCCCAGCGCAAGCCGGGTCTGGGAGACAATGACGCGGTGACCACGGCAGCAACAGGGCAACTCCCCGGTTCCGGCCCGGGGCGATCCAGCTTGCCCGGTATCCGAATCGGGCCGTATCAGGTGGCCACTCCCGTGGTGCTGGCGCCGATGGCTGGGATCACCAATCAGGCCTTCCGCCGGCTCTGCCGGGAGCAGATGGCAGCCGGAGGTGGGGCGGGAATCTTCGTCTCCGAGATGGTCACGTCCCGGGCCCTGATCGAGCGAAACGCTGAAAGCCTGCGGCTGATCCAGCACGATCCGGACGAATGGCCGCGCAGTGTGCAGCTCTACGGCGTGGATCCGGGCACGGTCGGCGCCTGCGTGCGGATGCTGCTGGAGGAGGGCCGGGCCGGGCACATCGACCTCAACTTCGGTTGTCCCGTTCCCAAAGTGACCCGCAAGGGCGGAGGGGCGGCCCTGCCGTGGAAGATCCATCTGTTCGAGGCCATCGTCCGCCAAGCGGTGGCCAACGCCGAGCCCTACGGTGTTCCGGTTACCGTCAAGCTGCGCAAAGGCATTGACCCGCAGCATCTCTCGTTCCTGGACGCCGGCCGGATCGCTGAAGCGGCCGGTGTGGCAGCGGTGGCTCTGCATGCCCGGACCGCAGCTGACTACTACGCCGGTCAGGCCGACTGGAATGCGATCGCCGAGCTCAAGGCCGCCGTCACCAGTATCCCGGTCCTGGGCAACGGCGACATCTGGTCGGCGCCGGACGCGATCATGATGATGCGCCAGACCGGTTGCGATGGGGTGGTGGTCGGCCGCGGCTGCCTGGGCCGGCCCTGGCTGTTCGCCGATCTGGCCGCAGTGATGAACGGAGATCAGCGCCGGGTGCGGCCTGGTCTGGGTGACGTGGTCGCCACTATCCGGCGGCACATCGAGCTGCTGGCCGAGCACTTCACCGGCTACGAGCGTGGCGGTGACGATCGGCGCCCAGTTACCGCGATGGACCGGGCCTGCCGGGACATCCGCAAGCACATCGCCTGGTATCTGAAGGGCTATTCGGCCGGTCAAGCAGCCCGGCAGGCGCTGGCGACGGTGGAATCACTGGACCAGTTCGATCAGATCACCGCGAGCCTGGACCTGGAACAGCCCTACCCGGGCGAGCCGGCCGAAGGGCCACGGGGCCGGTCTGGATCGCCCCGGCCGGTCGCGGGGGCCCCCCCCCGGCGGGGGCCCCCCCGCGAGG
>CALMAR010000098.1:0-10922 GCA_937859855.1 uncultured Kineosporia sp. | reverse complement strand
CGGAAGTTGGCCCGCTACAGGACCGCTCGTGCCGCCGAACTGCACGCCGCCGAGCTGGCAGTGTCTGGGGGATGAATCAGCCCCAGATCAGCGGGTACACCGCCGCTGACCGGGAGCGAGCCTATCCCGAGCCACCGAAGCACTCCTGGCGCGGCGACTTCGCCCGCGATCGGGCCCGGGTGGTGCATTCCTCGGCCTTGCGCAGGCTGAGTGCCAAGACCCAGGTGGTCGGCCCGGGCACCGACGACTTCGTCCGCAACCGTCTGACCCACAGCCTCGAAGTGGCCCAGGTCGGGCGCGAACTGGGTGCTCAGCTCGGCTGCGATCCCGATGTCGTCGAAACCGCTTGTCTGGCACATGATCTGGGGCACCCGCCGTTCGGGCACAACGGTGAGCAGGCCCTGGACCAGCTGGCTCTGGACATCGGCGGCTTCGAGGCGAACGCTCAGACCCTGCGGTTGCTGACCCGGCTCGAACCCAAGTTCTACGACCCCCGATCCGGCCGCTCTCACGGGCTCAATCTGACCCGGGCCAGCCTGGACGCGGCCACCAAGTATCCCTGGCGAGCGGGGGAGGCCCCGATCCGCACCACCAAGTTCGGCGTCTATGACGATGATCTCGAGGTCTTCAGCTGGTTGCGCCAGGGTGCCCCGCAACAGCGCCGCTGCCTGGAGGCCCAGGTGATGGATCTGGCCGATGACATCGCCTACAGCGTGCACGACGTCGAGGACGCGATCGTCTCCGGCCGGCTCGTCCCCGGCGAGCTCGGCGCCCGCGAGCAGCTGGATCGCGTGGTCCAGCAGGCTCAGGACTGGTACCTGCCCGGGGTGGGCGGCGACGACATCGCTGCGGCGCTGGGCCGCCTGCGGAAACTGCCCGCCTGGGTGCACGACTTCGATGGTAGCTATCGCGGCCTGGCCGCCCTGAAGAACATGACCAGCCAGCTGATCGGCCGATTCGTGAAGGCCGCGGAAGAGGCCACCCGGCAACGGTATTCGCCCGGCAGTGCGGAAGCACGGCTGACCAGGTACCAGGCCGACGTGGTGATACCGGTGGAGACCGGGTACGAGATCGGCACCCTGAAGGGCCTGGCCGCCGTCTACGTGATGACCATTGAGGAGCGGCGCCCGGTCTATGAGCGGCAGCGTGCCCTGCTGGCCGAGCTGGTCGAGGAGATGGCCAAGACCGCGCCCGGCAGCCTCGATCCGCTGTTCGCGGCGATCTGGGCCGGCGCTCCCGGCGACGCGGCCAAGCTCCGGGTGGTGATCGACCAGGTCGCCAACCTGACCGATGCCCGAGCCGTCGCCCTGCACGGTGCGCTGACCTCGCGCTCAACCGGCGGGCGGAGCATCCCGCCGGGCCCCACCCGCTGGCCAGCGTCCTAAACTCACCCGGTGAGGATCCGCCGGGAGGACGTCGAGGCGGTTCGCGAGAGATCCCACTTGGAGTTTTCCGTGGCCGCGCACGGCGCGGCCGGGCGTGCCGGGGGGGGCTCTATGATGGGGCGGTCCCCCTTCCACGACGAGAAGTCTCCGTCCTTCCATGTCCGCCCCCAGGTCGGGCTCTATCACTGCTTCGGCTGCGGTCAGGGCGGTGACGTGATCGACTTCGTGCAGAAGATCGACCACCTTTCCTTCACCGAGGCGGTCGAGCGGCTCGCGGCCAGGGCTGGGGTCGAGTTGCGGTACGAGGACGACGCCGGTGGGCGGGCGCAGGTTCGGCGCGATCAGGTCGGGCAGCGGCAGCGGTTGATCGAGGCCAACCGGGTCGCCGCGCAGTTCTTCGCCGAGCAGCTGGCAGCGCCGGATGCCCAGCCCGGACGGCAGTTCCTGACCGGCCGGGGCTTCGACCGGGCCGCCGCCGAACTGTTCGGAGTGGGGTTCGCTCCCCGGGGCGGCGAGGTCCTGCTGCGGCATCTGCGCGGGCGCGGTTTCACCGAGGACGAGCTGGTCGCCTCCGGAGTCGCCGGGCGGGGTCAGCGCGGTCTCTACGACCGGTTCCGGGGCCGGCTGATCTGGCCGATCCGCGATGTCACCGGTGACGTGGTCGGGTTCGGCGCCCGGCGGTTGTTCGACGACGACGGCATCGAAGCCAAGTACCTGAACACGCCGGAAACCGCTATCTACAAGAAGTCTCAGGTGTTGTACGGCGTCGATCTGGCCAAGCGCGACATCAGCCGCAAGCGCGAGCTGATCGTGGTCGAGGGCTACACCGACGTGATGGCCTGTCATCTGGCCGGAGAGACCACTGCTGTGGCAACCTGCGGGACAGCGTTCGGGGCCGATCACATCCGGATCGCCCGGCGGCTGATCGGTGATGACACCCGGGCCGGCGGAAGAGTGGTCTTCACCTTCGATGGCGACGAGGCTGGCCAGAAGGCGGCCATCCGCGCATTCGACGAGGATCAGCGGTTCGTGGCCCAGACCTTCATCGCGGTCGCCCGGGATGGAATGGATCCCTGCGACCTGCGGCTCAAGCATGGTGACGAGGCGGTCCGCCAGCTGATCGCCACCCGCCAGCCACTGTTCGCCTTCGCGATCAGATCGGTGGTGGACCAGGTGGACCTCAGCACCGCCGAGGGCCGGGTGCTGGCGCTGCGGACCGCGGCCCCGGTCGTGGCCCAGATCCGGGATCCGGCACTGCGCCCGGAGTACGCCCGGCAGCTGGCCGGCTGGCTGGGCATGGAGGTGGAACCGGTCATCGCCGCGGTCAGAGCGACGGCCAAGGCGACTACCCAGATGACGGCCGTCTCGCAGCCTCCGGCCGCTGCGAACCCGTCTGACCCGATTGCCCGTACCGAGGCCCAGGTGCTGGCCTGTCTTCTGCAGGTGCCCCGCCTGGTCCCCGCCGCCGATGCCGACGCATTGAATCGCTCGGCCTTCACCGTGCCTGCGTATGCCGCCGTCCACGACGCCATCCGCGCCGCCGGCGGAATGGCCGTGGCTGATGGGCTTCCCGGCGTGGCCTGGGTGGAGTCAGTGCGGCAGAACGCGTCCGAGCCGGTGCAGGGAATGATTACCCGGCTCGCGGTGGCCCCTCTGCCCGCGGATTCCGATGAGATGCTGGCCCGCTACGCGTCGTCCATGGTGCTGGCGCTGGCCGAGGTCGAGCTGGTCCGCCGGATCGGTGATCTCCGCAGCCAGGTTCAGCGGGCGGGCGACGACGCCGGCCAGGCGCTGGATGTGCTGAAGCGACTGATGGATGCCGAGGCCAGCCTCGCTTCGATCCGGCAGCGCAAGTACGGCACCTGACCTGGCTCAGGCCTCGGGCTCAGGCTCAGACGTTGGGCTGGCCTGCACGGCACTAGACTGCTGGCGGTGGCCAGACTATTCGCCCGGCGCGGCGCGATGCCCGCCGAGATGGCGGCCGCCTTCAGGCTGGCCCCGGCCGAGCGTGTGCTGGCCTGGTCGTCTCTGGTCGGCGGGGGAGCGGCGGTGGCGACCATGGGCGGGCTCCGGATCCTGACCCCGCGGGGCAAGCTGATCAGCCAGCCCTGGGTCGGAGTGGATCATGCCGTCTGGGATCAGGACTCGGCGATGCTGGTGATCTGGTGGGTGGACAGTCGTCAGACCACACCGCTGGAGATCCTTGATGACGTAGGACGGCTACCGGAGGTGATCCGCGAGCGGGTCCAGGCATCGGTGGTGCTGACCTCGTCGGTGGTTCTGCCCGGGGGGCGGATCGCTCGAGTTGCCCTGCGCCGCGACGCTTCTGGTGGCCTGACCGCGCAATCGCTGTTGCCCCCGGGAGTGCGGGAGGACGCCGAGGATGTCGCCCCGCTGCTGCGCCGGGCGACCGCCGAGCTGTGGGCCGAGGCCGGTGAGGTGGGCTTGAACACCATTGCGCCGCCCAAGATCTGAAAGGGATACCGGCAGGCGCTTCAGCGGATCGAGCCGTAGGCCCGAGACGGGTGCAGCCGGGCCACCACCCGCTGGTCGGCGACCATGGCGCGGCGGAACTCCTCCCAGTCCGGATGGTCGCCCATCACCGAGCGGTACAGGTCGGCAAGCTCGTCGACCGTCTCGTCGTCCGGGGCTTGGGCGACGCCGGAGAGGGTCACGTCGGCTTCGATCACCACGTAGGACCAGAAGTCCGGTGAGCCGACATGCAGTGCGGCCCAGGGACGGCGGCGCATGTTCGTGTACTTGGCCCGGCTGGCGGTGATGGAGATCCTGATGATGCCATCGTCACCTACGGCGTGCAGGACGCTGGACAGCTGGGGCCGGCTGTTGTTCCGGATCGTGGTGAGCACCGCTTGATGACCCTGGCTGGCGAACGTGAGCGCCTCGGAGAGCTCCATGCGGTCATCATGGCAGGGCCGCCTGCCGAACCGGGCAGCCGCCGGAACGGGCCGTGCCAGGATGATCGCACCGCAAGATCGCCACGGATCGCCACGGATCGCCGCAGATCGCCAAGGATCGCCAAGGATCGCTGAGAGGGTTGATGATGCCTCCACCGGACGAGATTGCCGGTCTGCTGACCGTGTCGGCGCAGTTGTCAGTTCGCGACGGCCGGGCGGCGGTGAAGTTCTACCGGGATGCCTTCGGCGCCGTCGAACTGTTTCGCCTGCCCGGCGACGGCGATGACGAGATCCAGCTTGCTCAACTCAGCGTCGGCAACGCCTTCTTCTGGGTCGCCGAGGAGTCGGCTGAGCACCACAACTTCAGTCCGGAAACCTTGTCTGGCAGTACTGTTCGGCTGCTGCTCATGGTGGCCGATCCGCAGGCGCTGATCGAGCAGGCGGTTGCTGCCGGTGCCGATCTGATCTATCCCGCTACCGAGGACTACGGCTGGCTGCTCGGCCGGATCGAGGATCCAGCCGGACATGTCTGGGAGATCGGCCATCCATTGATGCCGTGGCCGCCGCATGCATGAGGCGTACGCACAGGATTCGATCGTGCGGAAGGACGGCGCAGCGGCGAGCTGAAACGATTTGGCCTCCGGCAACCCCTGTCCCGGATGCCGCAAGGTCGCCGAGGCCTACAGCGCGATGACGAACGGCGCGCGATCAAGTCCCTGCTCGTGATCTGAGTGGGCGCCCGGGCGTCCGCTGCGGGTCAGCAGCCTGGAAAATCGGGCGGCGTCAGGCGGCGAAGATCTCATCGAAGAAGTCGCGCATGGCCTGCCAGGAGCGCTGGTCAGCTCGGGCCTGATACTGCGCTCCATGGTCTGGGGCGTTGGCGGTCGGCACGGTGAACGCATGCATGGCCCCGGAGTACGAGGTCAGTTGCCAGTCCACGCCAGGAGCACCGCGCAGTTCCTCCTTCCAGGCGGTGATGTCCTGGTCGGGCACCACCGGGTCGGAGCCGCCGGACAGCACCAGCAGCCGGGCCGTGACGTTCGCGGCGTCCGACGGGTCGTGCGCCATCAGCCGGCCATGGAACGACACCACTCCAGCCAGGTCGGCGCCGGTGCGGGCCAGTTCCAGGCACACCGAGCCCCCGAAGCAGTAGCCGATCGCGGCTATGCGGGCCGGATCGACGTCCGGATCGGCCAGCAGCTGTCGCAGGCCGGCCGAGGCACGGGCACGCATCAGCGGCAGGTCCTGGTAGAAGCCCGCTGCAACGCCGGGCGCGGCGGAGTCATCCGGGCGTACGTCTTTGCCGTAGATGTCCGGGCCGAACGCCACATACCCGAGCCGGGCGAGCATGGTGGCCCGAGCCTCAACGTAGTCATTGACGCCGAGCCAGTCGTGGACGACCAGGACGCCCGGTCTCTTGCCGGTGGCCGCGTGATCTTTGACCAGGAGGCCCTGCAGCTGAGTGCCGTCCAGTTCGTAATCAATTGCGGTGGAGTTGATATCACTGCCGTCCGGGGCTGGAACCGTCGACAGAATGTGATCATAGGCCGTCATGCCTGCGACCCTATGGCCACCAGTGGCCGGCCGCCGCCTCAATCTCTGCTGACGTCGACCGGCCCGGGCCGCGTGGTCAGTGTTCCGCGTAGGCGCCGGAATCGATGTCCTGCGCCAGCGTCGGCCCGGTGGGGGTCCAGCCGAGCAATTCGCGGGTGGCGCCGCTGACGGCCGAAAGATCCATCGAGAAGAACGACCCGATCCAGCCGAAGTGGTCCGGAACGTCGTCCGGCGCGATCGACGCCACCGGCAGATCGAGTGCGCGGCCGATGGCCTCGGCGATCTCCTTGGTCGGTACGCCTTCCTCGGCTACCGCGTGCAGCCGGGCCCCGGCCGGTGCCTTGTCCAGGCCGAGCCTCACCAGGCGGGCGGCGTCGAGCCGGTGCACCGCCGCCCACCGGTTGCTGCCATCGCCGGGGTAACCGGAGACCCCCTTCTGCCGGGCCGTAGCCGCGATGTAGGCGATGAATCCGTGATCGCTGGTGCCGTGCACGGTGGGGGAGAAGCGCAGGCTGACCGTGTGCACGCCGCGGTCGACGAACTCCAGGGCAAGGTTCTCGCTGCCGCCGCGCAGGGAGTCCGGGCCGTGGAACGGAGATGCGTCGTTCTCGGTAGCGGGGCGGCCCTGGGTCAGGCCAGCGACTCCGGCGGCCAGCAGGAACGGGCGATTGCTGCCGGCCAGCGCCTCGGCGATGGTCTGGACGGCGCCGCGCTCGGCTGCATTGGAGGCGGCTGGGTTGGACCAGTCGTGTTTGTTGGCCAGATGGATGACTGCCTCGGCGTCCTCGGCGCCGCCCCGGATGGAGCTGAGGTCATCGAGGCTGCCGCGGCGGACGGCGGCTCCCTTGGCCTCGAGGTCTTTGGCCGACTCGTCGGATCGGGCCAGCCCGGTGACCTGGTGGCCGGCGGCGAGCAGTTCGTCAACCACAGCGGAACCGATCCATCCGGAGGCTCCGGTGACGAATACGCGCATTGTGTCTCCCTCAGTTTCCGCCGGAGCGGGAACGACTGTGCTCAAGTGATGTCAGTAACTGATGTCATTGCAACTTACTCTTCTTGTCAGTCGCTGTCATCATTAGTCTGGGTGAATGGCGCGATGGGAAGCGGGGACGTCCGAACGACTGCAGCAGGCGGCGCTCGCGCTCTTCGCGGCACGCGGTTTCGAACAGACCACGGCCACGGAGATCGCCCAGTCGGTCGGCCTGACCGAGCGCACCTTCTTCCGGCACTTCGGCGACAAGCGCGAGGTCCTCTTCTACGGTCAGCAGCAGTTCGTGCAGGCGTTCCTGACCGGGTTGAACCCGGCCGCCGCGGCCAGCGCTGCTCCGGCCCAGGTGATTGCCGAGGCGCTGCACTCAGCGGCGTCCCTGTTCCCGGATGCGCGCCGGCCCTACTCCCGGGCCCGGCAGGCGGTGATCGACCAGAATCCGGCCCTGCAGGAAAGGGAGCTGCACAAATTGGCTGGCTTGGCCGCTGCCCTGGCCGGCGCTCTGCAGGCTCAGGGGGCGGACGAGGTGGCCGCCAAACTGACCGCTCAGTCGACCGTCACAGTGTTCTCGATCGCCTTTGCACAATGGATCGATCCGGATGAGCGCCGCTCCCTGGATGACATCGCGGGCGGCGTCCTGCACGAACTGCTCACCCTCACCGCGGCGCCCGGCTGATCGCTGGCCTGGCGTGCCGGGGCGGGCGCTGGCTGGTGGATATTCAGAACTCCCCCCAGATACCTGCCCTTCGATAGCCGATGAACATGGCGATCGCGATCATGAACTGGATGACGCCAATCACGGCCTGTACGACGACATACCAGGCCGGGTCAGCTGTGGAGAGGTGGCCGGTGAGCTCCAGTGTCGCCACCGGCACTCGAAGTAGGCCGCCGAAGAAGCCAAGCAGGATGACCCAGAAAGCCCACCGCCAGCGGCGCACCACCGCCAGCCCGAGCAGCCCCAGCAGACTGGTCAGGGCCGCCAGCACGCCTAGATCGATCAGCTGTTGTGGAGCTTCGGTCTGCCGCAGTGAGCGGTCAAGGATCCGCGGGGCGAGCAGAAGGACGACCAGAAGAACCAGCCAAACCAGGATGACGAAACCGAGCACGACCTGCTGGGTCCGGTTGATGACTGCTGCGCGGCTCTCGCTCATGGCACCACCTGCAGGTTCTCGATCTCCATCGGCCTGAACCGCCCGCGTCGAGTCGTACAGGCTTTCCAAAGGTTAACGAAGGGGTGTATATCGGCCGGTAACAACGCGTGGCGCACGTCGCCCGCTAGGGGCATCCGACGGGAGCTGAACACCATGAGACGTCTGTTGGGCCGGGCTGCTCTGACCTTCGCCGTGACGGCCCCGCTGGTCCTGGGACTCGGTGCTGGCTCTGCGACCGCGGCCAGCCCATCACTTGGGCTCACCATGTCGGGCTCGCACAACTACCGGGTGGCCATCAACTCGATGGATGTGAATCTATACACCCCGGCGTTCAGTTCCATTTTCAATGGTGCCGCTCAGGGCGACGACCTGAATCGGCAGATGGCAGTCCCGTGTCCGAGCACCGTTCATGCTCTCGACCACGCGGACGCGAGCGTCATCACCAGCCGGCGATGTTGGCAGGACGCCAGTAGCACGGATACTGACGCCTGGACCAAGCACTGGATCCCTCAGGGGATCACCGGTATCTCGGACGCTCAGGATGATGAGCAGTGGGGTACCAACCCGCAGAAGCCGATCATCACCACCTGGTACAGCAAGGACGAGGGCAAGGGCGTCCGGCTCTCGATCATCGACCCGGCGACGAACCGGTACCGCCTGCTTCTGCTCGTCGAGCCCTACCTGAACAGCGCCAATCACGGCTCCTACCGGCCGGTGGACATCCACGCTGGAGGCATCGCCTGGTATGGCCACTTCCTCTTCGTGCCTGACACCTCCGTCGGAATAAGGGTTTTCGACCTCGAGCACGTTTTCGACCTGAACCCGCTATCCGGGCCCAGCACGCAGCCGGGCAGCGGAACCACCACCAACCTCACCGACAAGACCCATGCCATCGGCCGGTACAACAACGTCTACTACAGCTTCGGATACCGGTACCTGATCCCCCAGGTCGCCACCTGGAACCAGGCCAGTGCGGCGCCCAGCGGCAACGACTGCAAGACCACGGACAAGGGAATGCGCTTCTCCTACCTGTCCGTCAACCGGGGCGGCAAGGACTCGTTGGTGGCCGGCTCATACTGCTCGGGCAGCTTCAACGGCTGGATGGCGGGCTACTCCCTGAGCGACATCTACTACGCAACGGACCAAGCCAATGGCACCGGCGACACGTCCTATGTACCCGCGAACTACGTGTGGACGTTGCCCACCTCGCACATCCAGGGCGCCGTCTTCGCCGGGTCCACCTGGTACTTCAGCTCCAGCAGTGGATGCGATCCCTCTGTTCTGGGCGCCTACACCCGCAATACCAGTGACTGGACGCTTCGGGCATCGCACAAGATCGGCGTGGGTTCCGAAGATCTGTACCTCTGGCGCAACGGACCGGGCGGCCCGACCATCTACTCGCTGACCGAATGGGCCGAGGTCCACTGGACCTGCTCGCCCAGCCCGGGCCGTGTGGTCTTCGGGATCACTCCCTTCTGACGTCGTGTTCGCCAGGTGGCGGCCGGCCGATGAGCGCGCTACGCCTCCCGCAAGGCAGCGGAAGCGGCTCCGGGGCCGATCCGCCTCGGCGAGAACGTGGCCCGGGGCTGGAAGACCGTTGGCCGGGGACCGGCAGCGATCCAAGAACAGCCTGAATTCTGTCGGTCAGGGTGGACTTGATCTTGAAGCGCGGACACTTGCGCTTTGACCTGGTGTTTTGCTCCCCCGACTGGACTTGAACCAGTAACCCTTCGATTAACAGTCGAATGCTCTGCCAATTGAGCTACGGGGGATCGAGCGGGCGGCGATGAGACTACCAAAGCTCAAGGGTGGCCGAGGACACCGCCGCAGCGGTAGACACCGCGCCAGGCCCTTGCGCCGAGCTCAGATTGCCACGATCGGCATGTCCAGGCGATTGATTTTGCCCGGACGGATCCCGATCGTGGTGAATTCGTTCATAGCCGGTTGCCAGGCTGGGCGCATGATGGGCACAGGAACGTGTCCGAGCCTGTGAGAGGCCGGGGGTTTCAGCGTCCATGGGTAGATGCACGTCAGCATGAAGGGTCATTTCAATGCAGAAGAAGCTCACCGCCGCCGTGATCGCTGGGGCCGTGGTATTGGGCGGGGGCGCGGCGATCGCCGTCCCCGCGTTCGCCGCCTCAGGCGATTCCACCACCAGCTCGGCTCCGGCTAGCCGGGTGGATGCGATCAAGAATGCCCTGAAGGGCCTGGTTGACGACAAGACCCTGACCCAGGCGCAGGCGGACAAGGTGGCAGAGGCCCTCGGCAAGCAAGGCGCTGTCCCCGGTGGCGGATTCAGTCATCACGGCTTCGGCATGGGTGGGTCGGGTCTGCTCCAGGACGGCATCGATGCGGCGGCCAAGGTGCTGGGCATGTCGGCGGACGACGTCCGCTTGGCTCTGCGCAGTGGCTCGACTCTGTCCGACCTGGCCAAGAAGCAGGGAAAGAGTGAGACCGCGGTGATCGACGCTCTGGTCGCGGTGGCCAAGACGCACCTGGCCGACGCGGTGAAGTCCGGTCACCTCACTCAGGCGCAGTCGAACGAGATTCAGAAGAATCTTCCTGACCAAGTCAAGCAGATGATCGAAAACGGGCGTGGCTTCGGCCGTGGCCCCGGAATGGGCGGTCCGGGTCGCGGCGGCTTCGGACCGGGGCGTTCCGGGTTCGGACCGGGTCCGGAGGGCGGAACGAGCCCTGCTCCGGCTCCTTCGGGTTCCACCAGTTCAACCAGCTTCCAGCCCGCATCGTCGATCTGACCCGCTGAGCCGGTCAAGCCCGGCCCGGCCCGGTGTGTCATCGTCGCCTGCATGAATGCGAAGCGCTTGCGGGTGGGTGTGATCGGGCTGGGCACCATGGGCGCACCGATGGCCCGGCATCTGATCGAATCCGGTCATCGGGTGGCCGTCTGGAACCGCACGGGGTCCAAAGC
>CALMAR010000097.1:25520-30148 GCA_937859855.1 uncultured Kineosporia sp. | reverse complement strand
GCTCCGGGCTGTACCTGCGCGCGGTGCTGGACCAGCTGAACATCCCGCCCTCCGATCCGGCGGTCCGGGCCGAGCTGGAGGCCGAGGCGCAAGCGGCCGGACCGGGTGCACCGGCAGTGATGCACGCCCGGCTCGCCCGAGCCGATCCGGGCGCCGCGGAGGCGATCCTGCCCGGCAATCTGCGCCGGATCATCCGGGCGCTGGAGGTGATCGAACTGACCGGCCAGCCGTTCAGCGCGACCCTGCCCGAGCCCGACTATCAGGTGCCGGCCGTCCAGATCGGGCTCACCGCGCCCCGGCCGGTCCTGAATCAGCGGATCGGGGCCCGGGTGGAGCGGATGTGGGCGGCTGGCCTGGCCGAGGAGACGCAGGTTCTGGTCGGCCGGGGACTGCGGAGGGGCCGGACGGCGTCCCGCGCTCTGGGCTACGGCCAGATGCTGCGCCAGCTCGACGGTGAGCTGACCGAGGACGAAGCCCGGGCCAGCACGGCGCAGGCCACCCGGCGCCTGGCCCGCCGCCAGGAGTCCTGGTTTCGCCGGGACCGGCGGGTGCGCTGGCTGGAGCACGACGCTTCCGATCTGGCCGGCATCGCCCTGGCGGTGGTCGGCTCGGCCGTCCGGTCAGGCCGCCCCTAAGGTGTGATCCGTGGGTATGCGGTTCGTCAAAGGACACGGCACCGAGAACGACTTCGTGCTGATCGACGATCCTGACGGAGAGTTCCAGCTGGACGACGCCTGGGTGGCCCGGATCTGTGATCGGCGGACCGGCCTGGGAGCCGACGGCGTGATCAGGGTGATCCAGACGGTGGCGCTGTTGCGCGAACCGGAAGCCGGGGTGCCCGTCTCGGTGACCGATGCCGCGCAGCTGCCGGAGTGGTTCATGGACTACCGCAACGCCGACGGCTCCGTGGCTCAGATGTGCGGCAACGGCATCCGCCTGTTCGCCGCGCATCTGATGGAGAAGGGCTGGATCGACGTACCCGAGGGCGGCCATACCACCGTCGGCACCCGGGCCGGGATCAAGACCGTGCACCGGCTGAACGGCGGTTTCGGCGCTGACCTGGGGCCATGGCGGCTGCCCGGGGGAGCGGCGGCGATCGAGGACGGCCGCGATGCCACGGTCAGTGCCCACCTGACCTCGCCCGAGGGTGGCCCTCCGGTGCTGGCTTCGGGACTGGCCGGGCTGAGCGCTGACCTGGGCAACCCGCATGTCGTGGTGGCTCTGCCGACGCTGGCCATGCTGCGCAGCCTCGATCTGTCCTTGCCGCCGCTGGTCGATCCAGAGCCCGAGCAGGGCGTCAACGTCGAGTTCATCGTGCCGGAGCCAGAGCCCGGACCAGAGCCCGGGGCAGAGCCCGGGGCAGAGCTCGGACCAGAGCCCGGACCAGGGACCGCTGGTCCGGCCAGTGGGCCAGATGGGCATCAGCACGGGCATCTGGTGATGCGGGTGCACGAACGCGGCGTGGGGGAGACCCGTTCGTGCGGGACCGGCGTGGTGGCAGCCGTACTGGCCGCCCGGGCCTGGGCCGGTCCGGACGCTCCGGCGCACTGGACGGTCGACGTTCCGGGGGGCCGGCTCGAGGTCGACCTGCCGGACGGCGCCCCGCTCGATGGCGGGCGATCGGTGCTGCTGCGGGGCCCAGCCGTGCTGGTGGCCGAAGGCACCCTGCTGGAGTAGCTGGCCGGCCCGTTCCTATCCTCTGGTGATCCGCAGAACCCGGTAACCCTTGGCGCTGCCCGCCCGGACCACCGTCCAGCCCCCCAGGGACTCCCCGGCCGGCCGCTGCCCGGCCAGCCAGGCCTGCAGTGAGTCGGCCCCCAGGTTGCGCTGAACCACCAGATGAGCCTGGCCGTCCGGCTCCAGCCGGGGCAGCCAGCGCAGCAGCATGTCGTGCAGGACCGGCTTCCCCACCCGGATCGGCGGGTTGGACCAGATGGCGGCGAACAGGACGTCGTCCGGCACGCCCTGCGGCAACACTGCCCGCAGGTCCCGGCATCCGGCCGTCCGGGCGTTCTGCCGGGTCAGTTCCAGTGAGCGCTCATTCACGTCGACCGCCCACACCGTCGCGCCAGGCGACAACAGAGACTGGGTGATCGCCAGCGGTCCCCAGCCGCAGCCGAGGTCGAGCAGATTCCCCTCCCCCGGAGGGTCCGGCACCTCCCGTAACAGCACCCGGGTGCCCAGATCGATCCGGTCGGCGCTGAACACCCCGGCCGCGGTGTGCAGGGTCAGCGACCGCCCGGCCAGGACCACCGGCAGCTCCCGGCGCGCGGAGGAAGTGTCTGGCGGCGTCCTGAAGTAGTGCTGGGGCTGCTCCGGCATGGCCTGGTCAGCTTAGGGCAGGCCCGATCAGGGTGGGGCCGGGCCGGAATCTCGCTCGCGGCCCGGCCGTTTGCCCTGACAGTCTGATAGACACCAATGCCGTTCCGAGAGTGCGGAGGCTGCACTGAGTACCGAGCCAACCGACCAGAGCCAGGACCAAGCCGTGGTTGTGGCTGGCCGCAACCGGGTGATCGAGCGGATTCTGTCCCGGACCGGGACGGCAGTGAGCCCCCGAACTGATCCTCGCCACGAGCTGGACGGCGAACAGGACGATCTGGCCGACCGGCAGGCACTTCGCCGGGTCGCCGGGCTGTCCACCGAACTCGAGGACGTCAGCGAGGTCGAGTATCGGCAGCTGAGACTGGAGCGGGTTGTGCTGGCCGGGGTCTGGAGTGGGCCGGTACAGGAGGCCGAGGGCAACATCCGGGAGCTGGCCGCGCTGGCCGAGACGGCCGGTTCGCAGGTGCTCGACGGCGTCCTGCAGCGCCGTCCCCACCCGGACAAAGCGACTTTCCTCGGGTCCGGCAAGGCGGAGGAACTGCGGGCGCTGGTCGCGGCCGAAGGCGCGGACACCGTGATCTGCGACGGCGAGCTCAGCCCCTCGCAGCGGCGCGGCCTGGAGGACGTGGTCAAGGTCAAGGTGATCGACCGGACCGCGCTGATCCTGGACATCTTCGCCCAGCACGCCACCTCCAAGGAGGGCAAGGCGCAGGTCGAGCTGGCGCAGTACGAGTACTTGCTGCCCCGGCTGCGCGGCTGGGGTGAATCGATGTCCCGGCAGGCCGGTGGCCGGGTGGCGGTCGGTGCCGGGATCGGATCGCGTGGCCCCGGTGAAACCAAGATCGAGCTGGACCGGCGCCGGATCCGGGCCCGGATGGCCCGCCTGCGTCACCAGATCGCCGGGATGAAAACCGCGCGGGTGACCAAGCGGGGGTCGCGGCGTCGCAACACCGTCCCCAGCGTGGCGATCGCCGGCTACACCAACGCGGGCAAGTCCAGCCTGCTGAACCGGATCACCGGCGCCGGGGTACTGGTCGAGAACGCGCTGTTCGCCACCCTGGATCCGACCATCCGCCGGGCGACCACCCCGGAGGGCCGGGAGTTCACTCTGGCCGACACGGTCGGTTTCGTCCGGCAGCTGCCCACCGAGCTGGTCGAGGCGTTCCGCTCCACTCTGGAGGAGGTGGCCGAGTCGGACCTGGTGCTGCACGTCGTCGACGGCAGTCATTCCGACCCGGAGGGGCAGCTACGGATCGTGCGCGGGGTGCTGGCCGACGTCGGGGCACACGAAGTGCCGGAGCTCGTGGTGGTGAACAAAGCTGATGCCGCCCATCCCGACGTGGTGCACCGGTTGCTGGCGGCCAACGCCAGCGCGATCGCCGTCTCGGCCCGCACTGGTGAAGGCATCGACAAGTTGCTGGCCCGGATCGGCGAGCTGCTGCCCCGGCCGGATGCCGAGGTCGACGTGTTGATCCCGTTCTCCCGCGGTGACCTGGTGCACCGGGTACACGAGGAGGGGCAGCTGATCAGTGAGGACCACACCAGTGGCGGCACCCGGCTGCACGCCCTGGTTCCCCCTGGCCTGGCCCACGAACTGAATCTGGCCGCCCACTGAATTCCGGCGGTTCGGGTGCTGGCGAAGTCAGACGGTGCGGGCGATGTCCAGCTTCACGTTGACCTGGGAGCGGCCACTGCGCCGGGCCACGCTCACGTCCAGGGCCAGGCTGGCCACCAGATAGAGACCGCGGCCACCGTCGGCCAGTACGTCCGGTGGCTCACTGGGAGCGGGTACCAGGGCGGGGCCGGGTCCATCCCCCCAGACGCTGAGCACCGGATGGTCACCTTCCCAGCGCAGGCTGACGAACGCCGGGCCGCTGGTGTGCGTGACCGCGTTGGACAGCACTTCAGCGACGATGATCTCGGCGGACCAGAGGTCTGATTCGCTGGCTGCCTGCTGCCGGAGCAGGTCCATGATCCCGTGCCGGACGGCGGGGACGGCGGCGGTATCGCTCGGGCGCAGGAGCCACTCAGTCACGCTTCGCCGTTCCTGTGCCGCGCTTGTCATGCACCGCTCCCGACGCCTCGCACCGGCCGTGCCCAATGTTCTGCTCCGCACCGGCGCATGCTGGGCCGGCTGTTCACCGGCTGATCCGCCAGCTGGGATCACAGTGAGGATACGAAGAACGGTTCCACGTCCGGGCCGCAGGCACGACCCGGCGAATCAGATTCAGGACTTCGGCTGAGTCCCGGTTACCCTTTCTCGGTGGCTGACCTGGCCGATCCGCCTGACCCGGGCGACCTGGGCG
>CALMAR010000097.1:0-25420 GCA_937859855.1 uncultured Kineosporia sp. | reverse complement strand
ACTCGGGCGACCTGGGCGACTCGGGCGACCTGGGCGACTCGGGCGACCTGGGCGACTCGGGCGACCTGGGCGATCCTGGCGAGTTGCTGGCCGCGGCGGTGACCGCCATCGCGGGGATCGAGCGGGCGGGCCAGCAGCGGATGACGGCCGAGGTGGCCAGCGCTCTGGCCAGTCACACGCACCTTCTGGTCCAGGCCGGAACCGGAACCGGCAAGTCGCTCGGCTACCTGGTCCCTGCTGCCGCTGAGGCGGTCCGGGAGAAGAAACCGGTGGTGATCAGTACCGCCACTCTGGCACTGCAGGCTCAGCTGGTGGACCGCGATCTGCCCCGGCTGTCGGCCGCTCTGACGCCGTTGCTGGGCCGCGAACTGAGTTGGCAGCTGGTCAAGGGACGGCGTAACTATCTGTGCCGGCACAAGCTGGACGGTGGCTTTCCCGATGAGGACGACACCCTCTTCGATCTGAGTGAGCCGCCTGCCCGGGCCGATCAGCGGGGCGGGGTGAAGCTGACCCGGGTGACGCCCCCGGGCGGGGCCAGCAGGCTCGGGCAGGAGGTGGTGCGGTTGCGCGAATGGGCGGCCAGCACCAGGACGGGGGACCGGGACGAACTGGTGCCAGGCGTGTCCGAACGGGCCTGGCGGCAGGTCTCGGTCAGTGCCCATGAGTGCCTCGGCTCGCAACGCTGCCCGATGGCGGCCGAGTGCCACGTCGAGCTGGCCCGGGCGCGTGCCCGCGACGTGGACATCGTGGTCACCAATCACGCGTTCGTCGCGATCGATTCCTTTGAGGGCCGGCAGATGCTGCCCGAGCATGACGTCCTGGTGGTGGACGAGGGCCACGAGCTGGCTGATCGAGTGACATCGGTGATCACCGACGAGCTGACCGGGTCGGGAATAGAGGCAGCGGCTCGCCGCGCGCGCCGGGCCGGGGTGGCTGACGTGCGCGATCTCGAGGTGGCCGGCAGCACTCTGGATGCCGTACTGGAAAGCGCTCCGGAGGGGCGGCTGGAGAATGGCCTGCCCGAAGTGCTGCAGGCCGCCGTCACGGCTGTGCGCGAGGCCGCGCGCTCGGCACTGTCGGCGCTCAGCCAGCGGGAGCCGGGCAATAAGCCGGACACCGCTGACGGCACGCGCCAGGTAGCACGGGCGGCGGTCTCAGAGATCTTCGATGTGACCGAGCGACTCACGGCGGATGCCGGCCGGCCGGATTCCCCGGACGTGGTCTGGGTGTCTCGATTCACCCGGCCGGACGGTGCCGAGCGGATCACCCTGCACGTGGCGCCGCTCTCGGTGGCCGGGCTACTGCGGGAGCGGCTGTTCGAGGACCGGACGGTGGTGCTCACCTCCGCCACCCTGGCCGTGGGCGGGAACTTCGACGCCGCGGCCGGATCGGTTGGGCTGAGCGCAGGCAGGGCCCCGGACTGGACCGGCATCGACGTCGGTAGTCCGTTCGACTACCAGCGCCAGGGCATCCTCTACATCGCCCGCCATCTGCCGCCACCGGGCCGATCCGGTGCCTCACCGCAATCGATGGATGAGCTGGCCGAGCTGATCTCCGCAGCCGGAGGACGCACTCTCGGGTTGTTCTCCTCGCGGGCGGCGGCCGCCGAGGCCGCCGGGCGGATGCGGGAACGGCTGGACCTGACGGTGCTCTGCCAGGGCGACGACTCCACCGCCACCCTGATCCGGGAATTCGCCTCCACCGCTGAATCCTGCCTGTTCGGGACCCTGTCGCTCTGGCAAGGGGTGGACGTACCCGGACCGGCCTGCCAGCTGGTGGTGGTCGACCGGATCCCGTTTCCGCGGCCGGACGATCCGCTCACCTCGGCCCGGCAGCGAGCAGTGGCCAAGGCCGGCGGTAACGGCTTCATGACCGTGGCCGCGCCGCACGCGGCGCTGCGGCTGGCCCAGGGCGCGGGCCGGCTGGTCCGCCCCGGCGAGGATCGCGGCGTGGTCGCCGTCCTCGAGCCACGTCTGGCGACCGCCCGCTATGCCGGCTTCCTGCGCGCGTCGCTGCCACCGTTCTGGCTGACCAGCGACAAGACCGTCGTACTTGACGCGCTGCGCCGGATCGATGCCGCGGCGGGGGAGGTGCTGCCGGTCGAGCGAGCCGGGTTGCGTGCCGCCTCACCGGCCGGCCTGGGGTGAGGTAGCGCGGCGGTGATCAGAGCGGGCTCAAGGACACCCTGATGGCGGTGGTGAGCTGGTCGACAGTGTGTACGCCGTCGAAGAAGTCGTCCGGGAAACGCACGTCCAAGGCTTCGCCCATGGTGTTCAGCAGGAGCAGGCGCTGCGCGTCGCGCAGACCGAGATCGAGCTGCAGGTGGGTATCCCCGGTGACCTCGCCGGGGCGGACGTCGAGATGCCGCGCGATGGCCGCTCGGACCACCACGCCGGCATCGGGCTGACCAGATCCAATCATCACCCTGGAGCCCGGCTGACCAGATCCAGATTCGCCGACCAGACCGAGGCCAGGCAGCTCCTCACCAGCCGGGCCGGCCGACGTCATTGACGTGGCAGCCTCAGCCTGATCGGCCCGGTTTCCTCCGTTGGCCCGGCGGAACTTCGATCCCCGCTTGAGCTTGGCCACGCTGCTTCCCTCACTGATCTTGACCAAGGCGCCCAGGCGCAGGACGCGATGGCAGCCGTCGACCGCAGGAGAGTAGCGCGTCGCACAGCAACTCTGTGTGTTCATTCGAGTGCGCAATGAGTTTCAGGGACCGGGTCGGGTCCGGGTCAGATGGTCAGACCCGGCGCAGCACCGCAACCACCCGTCCCAGAATGGTCGCGTCGTCTCCAGGAATTGGCTGATAGGCCTGGTTGTGGGGCAGCAGCCAAGCGTGCCCGTCTCGGCGCTTGAACGTCTTCACCGTGGCCTCGCCGTCGATCATGGCTGCCACCACCTCGCCGTTCTCGGCCACCGGTTGCTGCCGCACGGCGACCCAGTCCCCGTCGCAGATCGCGGCGTCGATCATCGAGTCTCCGACCACCTTGAGCAGGAACAGCTCGCCGTCACCGACCAGCTGGCGGGGGAGGGGAAAGACATCCTCGACCGCCTGCTCGGCCAGGATCGGCCCACCGGCGGCGATCCGGCCAACCAGAGGAACGTATGACGGCTCCGGGCGGGCCAGCCCATCGGCCGCTCCAGCCGCGGTCTCCAGGCCGAAGGTGCTCTCGCCTTCCAGATCGACCGAGGCGGTGCGATCACCCGGCAGGATCACTTCGATGGCTCTGGGCCGGTTGGGGTCCCGGCGCAGGAAGCCCTTTCGCTCCAGGCTGGTCAGCTGGTGCGCGACACTGCTGGGACTGGTCAATCCCACCGCCTGGCCGATCTCGCGCATGCTCGGCGGATAGCCCCGGCGCTCGACCGCGTCCCGGATGGTCTCCAGCACCTTTCGCTGCCGCACGGTCAGTCCGTCTCCACCGGGCGGTCCGTCGGGCAGTGCGGTGATCTCGCCCGGTTCGGCCGATGGCTCCGCCCGGCCCCCGGCTGCACCGTCCACTCGACTATCCGCGTGATCGTCTGCACCGGACGGTACCTGCCGGGTTGCCTGCCTCCGGTTCCGATCGGATGCCATCTTCGCCTCCGCTGATGCGCGACTCATGCTTGGTGTTGTGGCTCTCGCCGGTCGGCCGGCGCACGATCACCGTAGGGCTCGCCTGCGACACTTTCAAACACATGTTCGAACGTGTTTCGAGATTGTCGGCAGCTGGTGCTAAACATTCGGACTCGTTCGACGTCGTCGGCCCGGGGAAGACCGGGCCGGAGCATCAGCCAGGGAGGCTCTGATGAGCACCGTTGTCGCGTTCAGCCCACTTCGCTCCGGCCGGGAAGAGTGGACGGCCCACCCGGCCAAAGTGGTTGCGATCGATTCGCGCGCGCGGGCCGCCCGGCGTGCCGGTCGGAGCGGTCACTTCAGTGCCACCGGCGCGCATCCGGCCGAGCTGAGCGGCCCGCCGTTGCGGCTGACCCGGCGCGGCCGGGCGGTGGCCGCGGTACTGCTGGCGTTGCTGATCGCAGTCGTGGTCGCGACCGGGGTCGCGCTGATCCAGCGCCCGGCCCAGGCGGGGGAGCAGGTCCGCCCGATCCCGGCCAGTTACCACGTGGTACTGCCCGGCGAGACGCTGTGGTCGATCGCTGGTCAGCTCGCTCCCAGCGCTGATCGGCGGGACACGATCGATCGGATCATCGAGTTCAACGCCCTGAGCTCGGCGGGTTTGCACGCTGGCCAGCGAGTTGCGATTCCTGGTGACCTGACCGGCCAGTGAGCTCCTGCCGTCCCGGCCGATGGACGAGACGGGAGTGGTTCCGGCGGCGCGCCGCGGTTGCATCAAGCTAGAACATCAGCCTAGCGTTACCCCTACATCTAGTAGTTACACGGGTGTAAGCTATCCACATGTAGTTAGGCGTCGTCCACAAGAGGCAATGGATCGTCCCCAGGCTGTCCACCAGGAGATCCACAGCAGGAGCGCTGCCACAGGAAGGGATGCCGGGATGAAGTGCCCGTTCTGCCGTAACACCGAGTCACGGGTGATCGACTCTCGCAGCACCGACGATGGCACTGCGATCCGCAGGCGCCGCCAGTGCCCCGAGTGTGGACGGCGATTCAGCACCGTCGAGACCGCCAGCCTCACCGTGGTCAAGCGGTCTGGTGCGAGTGAGCCTTTCAGCCGCTCCAAGATCATTTCTGGAGTCCGGAAAGCCTGCCAGGGTCGTCCGGTGGGCGAGGATGATCTGGCGCTGATGGCCCAGCGGGTCGAGGAAAGCATCCGCGCCACCGGCTGTGCCGAGATCGAGGCGCACGAGGTGGGGTTGAGCATCCTCGGCCCACTCCGGGAATTGGACGAAGTCGCGTATCTGCGGTTCGCCAGCGTCTATCAGGCCTTCGACTCGCTGGATGACTTCGAAGCGGCGATCACTGTTCTGCGCGCGGAACGTGAGCCCACAGGCGTCGAGCCGGGTGAGCGTCCAGCGTCATCCAGCGGTTCACCATGATCGCCACCGGCGGCGGAACTGGGGAAGGTTTCGCCCGCCGGTGGCCACCTGCCTGATCGCCATCCCGCACGTTGATCCCACGTTGAGTCACCGCACGACCGCACGTCCATCTGCCTTGTCACAGGCGCCACACAGATCCAGTGAGGGGAACGGAAGTTATGACGGAGACCGCGTCCGGCCGGGGTGCTCGTTCAGACGAGGGCGACCGGCCCCGGGTCGAGCGATCCGGGTTGAGCATCGAGCGGGTGTACACCACGCCTGGGACGCACCCGTACGACGAGGTGACCTGGGAACGGCGGGACGTCGTCCAGAACAACTGGAAGACCGGGGAGACGATCTTCGAGCAGAAGGGCGTCGAGTTCCCCGATTTCTGGAGCCTGAACGCGTCCACCATCGTGACCACCAAGTACTTCCGGGGCGCCGTCGGCACCGACGTGCGGGAGTGGAGCCTGCGGCAGCTGATCGACCGGGTGGTGCTCACCTACACCAAGGGCGGAAAGGACAACGGTTACTTCGCCACGGAGGGCGACGCCGAGGTGTTCGAGCAGGAGCTCACCTGGATGCTGCTGCACCAGGTGTTCGCCTTCAACTCCCCGGTCTGGTTCAACGTCGGCACCAGCGCGCCGCAGCAGGTCAGCGCCTGCTTCATCCTGGCTGTGGACGACGAGATGGACTCAATCCTGAACTGGTACAAGGAGGAGGGGATCATCTTCAAGGGCGGCTCGGGAGCCGGCCTGAACTTGTCCCGGATCCGATCCTCCAAGGAACTCCTGGGCAGTGGCGGAACCGCTTCCGGCCCGGTCTCTTTCATGCGTGGCGCGGACGCCTCGGCCGGAACGATCAAGTCCGGCGGTGCTACCCGTCGGGCGGCCAAGATGGTAGTACTCGACGTCGATCATCCTGACATCGAGGAGTTCATCGAGACCAAGGCGCGCGAGGAGAACAAGATCAGGGCCCTGCGCGACGCCGGTTTCGACATGGATCTGGGCGGGCGTGACATCGTCAGCGTGCAGTATCAGAACGCGAACAACTCGGTCCGGGTCTCAGACGACTTCATGCGGGCGGTGGAGCAGGGCGCCGATTTCGGCCTGCGGACCCGGATGACCGGTGAAGTGATCCAAAGCGTCAGCGCACCAGAGCTTTTCGGTAAGATCGCCCAGGCCGCCTGGGAATGCGCCGACCCCGGCATCCAGTACGACGACACCATCAACGACTGGCACACGACGCCCGAGTCGGGCCGGATCACCGCCAGCAACCCGTGCTCGGAGTACATGCACCTGGACAACTCCAGCTGCAACCTGGCCTCGCTGAACCTGCTCAAATTCGTCAGGGATGACGGTGGTTTCGACGCAGACCTGTTTGTCAAGGCGGTCGAGCTGGTGATCACCGCGATGGACATCTCGATCTGCTTCGCTGACTTCCCAACCGAGGCGATCACCGCGACCACCCGGGCCTTCCGGCAGCTGGGTATCGGTTACGCCAACCTGGGGGCGCTGCTGATGGCGTCCGGGCTGGGATACGACTCCGACGGCGGACGGGCTCTGGCGGCGGCGATCACCTCGCTTATGACCGGTGCGGCCTATCGGCGCTCGGCCGAACTGGCCGGGGTGGTCGGCTCGTACGAGGGTTACGCCCGCAACGCCGATCCGCACCGCCGGGTGATGCGCAAGCACGCCGCGGCCAACGACGCCGTGCGATCGGTGAGCCGGATTGACATGGACGTTCAGCGCGAGGCCACCCGGCAGTGGGAGCTGTGCCTGAAGCTCGGTGAGGCGAACGGCTGGCGGAACGCGCAGGCCTCGCTGCTGGCTCCGACCGGGACCATCGGCTTCATGATGGACTGTGACACAACGGGTATCGAGCCCGACTTCTCGCTGGTCAAGTTCAAGAAGCTGGTCGGCGGCGGCTCGATGCAGATCGTCAACCAGACCATTCCGCGGGCGCTGCGCAAGCTCGGCTACACCGAGGAGACGGTCGAGGCCATCGTCGAATACATCTCCGATCAGGGGCACGTGGTGGCTGCTCCCGGGCTGAAGCCCGAGCACTACGAGGTGTTCGACTGCGCGATGGGCGAGCGGGCCATCCGGCCGATGGGTCATGTCCGGATGATGGCCGCGACCCAGCCGTTCCTGTCCGGCGCGATCTCCAAGACGGTGAATCTGCCTGAGACCGCCACCGTGGCGGACATCGGGGACGTCTACTTCCAGGGCTGGAAGCTCGGCCTGAAGGCGCTGGCCGTCTACCGGGACAACTGCAAGGTCGGCCAGCCACTGTCGGACGGCAAGAAGGCGAGCGCCAGCGCGGCCGAAACGGTGACCGCAACCAGCGCAACCAGCTCAACCGCCGCAACGGCGGCTATGGAGGCTCCGGTCCGGATCGAGTACCGGCCCACCCGCAAGCGGATGCCGAAGTCCCGGCCGTCGCTGACCACCCGGTTCACCGTGGGGGGCGCCGAGGGTTTCATGACCGCCGGCACCTACCCCGAGGGTGGACTGGGTGAGGTGTTCCTGAAGCTCGGTAAGCAGGGGTCGACCCTGGCCGGGGTGATGGATGCCTTCTCGATCGCGGTATCCGTCGGGCTGCAGTACGGCGTGCCCCTGGAGACCTACATCGAGAAGTTCACCAATCTTCGTTTCGAGCCGGCCGGGCTGACTGACGACCCGGACATCCGGATGAGCTCCAGCATCATGGACTACATCTTCCGGCGGCTGGCGCTGGACCACCTGTCCTTCGAGGACCGCTCAGCGCTGGGTATCTACACGGCCGGCGAACGTCAGCGGCAGCTGGAGACCGGGTCGTACCTGCCGGAGGAGAACGCCGGTGAGATCGAGGAGGAGCTGGAGAATCTGGCTCAGTCCGCACCGTCCAACTCTCTCCCGGCCGCGCCAGCGGTGCCCGTGGCACCGGTCGTTCCGGTGCCGGTCGAGCCGGTGACCGGGTCCGCGGATGGAGCTGATATCGGCACCGCCGCAATGGGTTCCGGCGAGGCCGGATCCAGCATCGGGCAGGAGGTGGCTGATCGCAGTGGAGCCGGAGCGGCGGCCGCCAAGACCGCCCCGGTGAAGGTGCACTCATCAGCCGAGCTGTTCGAAGCCATGCAGGGCCGCACCGCAGATGCTCCGATGTGCTTCACCTGCGGCACCAAGATGCGCCCAGCCGGGTCCTGCTTCGTCTGCGAGGGCTGCGGCAGTACCTCCGGCTGCAGCTGAGCCGCCTCACCCTAAACGAGCAACGGGTCCCGGTTCAGGCCGTGGGCCCGTTGCTCGTCCCACTCCCATGACGGCCCGTCATGGATCGCTCGATAGCCGTGTCGTGAACGGCGGGACGCCTCCTGGGATGGCCAGCCGGCTGCCGCTGAACCGATCCGGCGCCGCGATCAAGCCGCTGGAGCTCCTCGGCGGGTGGGTGATTCCGGAGATCGCCAGCTGAAAGCAGGTTCAGAACAGGCTGAGCTGGTCGTCGCTGGCGGCATAGCGGCTGGGCCGCCGCGGGATGACCGGCGCGGTATTGCGCATCACCCGGTCGGTCTGGGCCCGGGCCATCGGATCCCGACGATCACCGCCCAGCCCGGCAGCATGCGGCGGATCACCCTCAACCCCCGGGGCCGTGCCAGCACCGTCTCCGGCGTCCAGCCCGGCGCCGATCCAGCGGCCCTGACGTTCGGCCAGCCACATCGGCGGACTGGCTCCGGCCAGCGCCCACAACGACGGCCCCAAATAGATCTGCCGGGCCCGCAGAGCCGTCTGCAACGGAATCGGATCCAGCGGCAACCGCATCGCCGGCAACTCCGGAAGGGGCAGATCATCCCGCATAGACATCAGCCGCCGGTTTCGCTCTACTTGCGATCTGGCCTGCGGCGCAGCCAATTTCGCAGTTGCCGTCCCACCGATCGCGGCCCTCACCTCGGCCTCGCGGCCGCTGTCCAGGGCGGCGTACGCGTCGTCCAGGCGGCCGAATGCGGCCAGCAGGATGGCCGCCGTCTTGGTGCCGATGCCGCCCACACCCGGCAGATTGTCCGACGCGTCTCCGCGTAGGGCAGCCAGGTCACGGTACTGACTGGCGGTCACCCCGCAGACCGCAGGCAGCTTCTCCCCGGTCAGCACCGGTGAGACGTCGATCCCGCCGTTCAGCACCCGCAGCACCGAGGTGCTCGCATCGATCAGCGCGAAGGCGTCCCGGTCGCTGGTCATCACGGTGGCCCGATAGCCGGTCTGGCGGGCCAGCCGGGCCGCGCTGGCCAGCACGTCGTCGGCCTCGTAACCCTCCGGTGTGACCACGCAGAATCCGGCTTCAGCCAGCATCGCCGGCGCCGCGTCGAGCTGCTCGCACAAGTCCTCCGGCTTGGCCACCCGGTGGGCCTTGTAGGGCGGGTACTCGGCCCGCCGCACGGACGTGTCCGGGCCTGCGTCGAAGCCGATCACCAGGGCGTCCGGCGTCAGCCGTGACGCCGCACTGGCCAGGAAGCTGACCAGCCCCTTGAGCGCCCAGATCGGCTGGCCCGCGTCGTCCCGCAGCGGCTCACCCGGCCCGCCTCGCTGAGCGGCGTGGTATGCCCGGTGCAGCAGGCTGTTGCCGTCTACCGCCAGCAGCAGCGGAGACCGCGCCGAAACCGGCAGTACCGGTGGCTCATTCTTGCGGTCGTCTACGGTCGCGGTGAGGCCCACCTCCCTACCTTGCCTCGTCCGGGACCCGTATGCACGTAGCCCAGCTCGGCGAACCGGAACCCGCGCTGTTCCGGGGGATACTGACTCCATGAGCGATCCGAAGGCCGGTACCCCGACCGGCGATCAGAGCGATCAGAGCGATCAGAGCGATCACAGCGATGACGGCGCTTCGGGTGAGCCGAGTGAGGCGCAACGGCGGTTCCGGGAAGCTCTGGATCGGAAGAAGTCACTGACCGGTGAGCATCCCGGCAATGCCGGAGCACCGGGGCAGCGGCTCAAGCAGTCGAACAGCAAACGTCAGCGGCAGTTCCGGCGCAAGTCGGGCTGATCAGACCACCTCCAGCCGCAGGTGTGGCTCCGGTGGCAGGCTGATCGCCACCGGATCCCCGGCCGCCGCCGCTCCGCCGGTCACTACCACCGACATCACGCCGGCCCGGCGCTCGATCCGCCCGGCTTCGTCCCGCCCGGCCGCGACCGCGAGCAGGCCGGGCTGGAACCGGTCGATCTGCGCGCACGGGTTGCGCAACCCGGTCACCTCCACGACGGCGTCCTGCCCCAGCCGCAGCCGGGTGCCGGTAGGCAGTCCGAGCAGATCCAGCCCCTCGATCAGCACGTTCTCACCCATGTCCCCGGCGCTCAGGCGATAACCGGCGGTCGCGGCCAGCTCGAAGAACTCGGTGCCCAGCAGGTGTACCTGCCGCAGATTCGGCTGGCCTGGGTCGCGCGCGACCCGGGAACGATGCTGGACCGTGACCCCGGCGTGCGCGTCGCCGTCCACCCCGCGCCCCTCGATCAGCCGGATCCGCTCGCAGGCCACCTTGCTGAATCGATGCTGGCCATCCTTGCTGACCGCTCTCACCCGAACCGGCAAGCGTCACCTCTCGGCGTTCTCTCCCAGCGCTGGTTCAGCCTGGGACTCGTACGCTGGCCAGGTGACCGAAAGTGGCCCCCCGGCGGACGCGGCCCTTCGCAATGTTCCGATGAGCGCAGCGACCGGTCCCGATCAGCCTGTTGACTGGCTGAACAGCGCCGAACAGGCCGCCTGGCGGCGACTGGCCGCGACGATGATGCTGCTGCCCGCCGCGCTGGATGCCCAGCTGCAGCATGACGCGGACCTGACCCATTTCGCGTACTTCGTGCTGGCCATGCTATCGGAGGCGCCGGATCGCTCACTGCGGATGACTCAGCTGGCGATGAGATCCTCCTCGTCACCCAGCAGGCTTTCTCACACCGTGGCCCGGCTCGAGGAACGGGGTCTGGTGCGGCGGCGCCGGGCCGACGAGGACGGCCGGGGACAGGTGGCCACGCTGACCAGCGCTGGCCTGGAATACCTGGTCAAGACCGCGCCCGGGCATGTGAACGAAGTACGGCGACTGGTGTTCGACGGGCTCGGGCCGGACGAGGTGACCGAGCTGGCCCGGGTCTGCGAACGGCTGCTGGCCAAGCTTGATCCGGACGGAACGGCTCTGGGCCTCAGCCAGGCCCAGGGCCCCTCCGCATGATCGCCAGCTGGACTGCGATCAATGTGCCCGGTGCCCGTTCGAGCGCGCGACCGCGGACCTGGAACCAGGCCACTCAGGCTGGGCCGGCGGCCAGGGCCGTGATGGCCCGGTGCAGCCGCTGAGGTGAGATCGGGTAGGCGGTGCGCAGGCCGGCCCCGAACAGGCTGACCCGCAGCTCCTCGATCATCCAGCGAACAGCCTGCACATCGTCGTCCTCACTGCGGCCCGGAGCCAGCCGGGCGAGCAATTGCGCGTACTCGGCCTGCGCCTCGCGCACGACGGCCAGGCTCGCCTGATCCCGGCCGGGCCGTTCCGGCAACCGCTCCAGCCGCCGCTGCATGCCCTGCAGATAGCGGTCCAGATCGGGCAGCCGGGCCGCTCCCGAGGCGGTGACGAATCCCGGATGGACGAGCGCGGCCAGCTGGTCGCGGACATCGGCCAGTGAGGACAGCAGCGCCGGACTGGACGCGGCCCGGATCGCCAGCTGCACCTGCCGGGCCCGGGCCAGCACGGCCGCAGTCTGCTCCATCACCCGGCTCCCCTGTGCGGTCTGTGTGGAGCGGCCGCCGGCCAGCCGCCGGTCGTATCCGGCCTGGCCCCAGGCCGGTCCGCCCAGACCGGCCACGATCTGATCCACCGCCGCCGCCAGGCAATCGTCGAACAGTTCACTCGGCCCCGCATGCGGGGCAGAGGCCAGCGCGAGCTTGGACGCATTGTCCAGCTGGGCCAGCACCGCCCGGGCCGGGGAAGGCACGGCCAGCAGCAGCAATCGCCGGACGCCGCGGCGCATCAGCTGCCCTTGCTCCCGGGCGGTGTCGCAGATCCGGATCTCGACCCCATCCCCGAGATCGGCCAGGGCCGGAAAACCTTCGACCAGCCTGCAATCTCGTGGGATCCGCACCGTCCGGGGCAGCTCGTCCAGAGCCCAGGTATGCATCCGTCGCTGGCGCCCGCTGGTCAGCTGCTCCAGCGCCTGCTCTGCGGCCTGGGCCAGCGTCTGCTGCAGCCGCGGCCGCAGCTGGTGGCGCAGCTGATCCAGATCCTTGCCCTGGGCCAGCACGGTGGCGTCGTCCTCGACCGCGAAGGTGATCCGCAGGTGGGCCGGTACCCGCGACCAGGCCCAGGCACTGACCGGAATCTGGGTGCCGGTCAGCCGCAGCAGCTCCCGGCTGAGCGCCGGGAGGAGCGGTTCGGAACCCGGATCCAGCTGCGCCAGGACGGCTCTGGCGTGGTCGGGCGCCGGGGCCAGGCGCTTGCGAAGTTCCTTGGGCAGGGCGCGGATCAGGGCGGTGACCAGATCCAGCCGCAGCCCGGGGATCTGCCATTCGAAGTCCTGGGCATCGACCCGGTTCACCACATCGAGCGGGACGTGCACGGTGACCCCATCGGCCGCCGTGCCCGGCTCGAACTGATAGCTGACCGGCAGCACCAGATCCCCGGAGCGCCAGATCTCCGGGTACTGCGCCGGGTCCACCGACGGCGCGGCCGGGCGGACCAGCATCGAGGTCCAGAAGCTGAGCTGGTCGGGCCGCTCCCGGCGGGCTCGCTTCCACCAGGCGTCGAAGTGCGCGGCCGAGACGATGTCGCCGGGCAGGCGCTGGTCGTAGAAGTCGAAGAGGGTGTCGTCGTCGACCAGGATGTCGCGGCGGCGGGCCCGGTCCTCCAGTTCTTCGACATCCTCGAGCAGGCGCCGGTTCTCGTGGAAGAACCGGTGACTGGTCCGCCAATCGCCTTCGACCAGGGCTCGCCGGATGAACAGGTCGCGGGACAGTTCCGGGTCGATCAGCCCGTACTGGACGGTCCGGGCAGCCACCAGCGGGACACCGAACAGGGTGACCCGCTCGGTGGCCACCGCAGCGCCCCGCTTACGCTCCCAGCGCGGCTCGCTGTAGTTGCGCTTGACCAGGCCTCCCACCGACGTGGCCAGCCGTTCGGCCCACAGTGGGTCGATCCGGGCCGCCGTCCGGCCCCACAGCCGGGTGGTCTCGACCAGCTCGGCGACCATCACCCAGCGCGGTGTGGTCCGGAAAAGGGCCGAGCCAGGCTGAATCTGAAACCGGGCGCCGCGGGCGCCGAAATACTCCCGGGTGTCGCCGTCCTTGAGTCCAATCCGGGACAGCAGCCCGGCCAGCAGCGACAGATGGATGGCGTCGCGCTGAGAACCGCTGCGGTGCGGGTGTTCCAGCGCACCTCTGGTCGCGGCGGCTTCACCGGTGCCGCGCGCCTCTTCCCGCCGATCTGGTGCTGAGGTGCGAAAACCGATCTGGCGCAGCATTCCGCGCAGCTGGCCGTGCAGGTCCTGCCACTCGCGGACCCGCTGATGGTGCAGGTACTCGCGGACGCACAACCGCCGGAACTGGTTCGACGACAGTTCGGCCTGCTGATCGCGCAGATAGTGCCACAGATTCAGCACGGTGATGAAGTCGGACTCGGCGTCGGCGAACCGGGCGTGCTGCTGGTCGGCCGCCTGCTGCTTGTCCAGCGGACGCTCACGCACATCCTGAATGGCCAGCGCGGAGACGATCACCAGAACGTCGTCCAGGCATCCGTTCGGCCCGGCCTCGACCAGCATCCGGGCCAGCCGCGGATCAACCGGCAGCCGAGCCAGACTGCGCCCGGCCGGGGTGAGCCGGAGCGGTCCGGATACCGAATCAGGTTGCAGGGCACCCAGCTCGGCCAAGAGGGCGACCCCGTCCTTGATCTGCCGGCTGTCCGGTGGGTCGAGGAAGCCGAATTGGGCGACGTCGCCCAGCCTGAGCGCGGCCATCTGCAGGATCACCGAGGCCAGGTTGGTGCGGAGGATCTCCGGCTGGGTGAAAGCCGGCCGGCCCAGGTAGTCCGCTTCGGAGTACAACCGGATCGCAACCCCGGCGGCCAGCCGGCCGCAGCGCCCGGCACGCTGATTCGCTGAAGCCTGCGAGACCGGTTCGATCGGCAGCCGCTGAACCTTGGTGCGCTGGCTGTAGCGCGAGATCCGGGCCGTGCCAGGGTCCACCACATACCTGATTCCCGGCACGGTGAGCGAGGTTTCGGCCACGTTGGTGGCCAGCACGATGCGGCGCCCGGCGTGCGCGGAAAAGACCCGGTGTTGCTCAGCCGCCGACAGCCGACCGTAGAGCGGCAGCACCTCGGTGCGGCCGTCCTTCAGCCCGGCCGTGCGGGCCAGGGCGTCGGCAGTGTCACGGATCTCGCGTTCGCCGGAGAGGAACACCAGCACGTCACCTGGTGGTTCGAGGGCCAGCTCGTCGACGGCGTCGCAGATGGCGGTGATCGAATCCCGGACCACATCGGCCTGCGTCCCGGCGCCGTCTCCGGCTGGGTCACCCGGGCCAGCCGGGTCAGCGGCTTCAGCGGCTTCAGCGGCCAGAATCAGCGGGCGGTAACGGATCTCGACCGGGTAGCTGCGCCCGGACACCTCGATCACCGGAGCCGGTTCGCCGTCCTGAGCGAAGTGCCGGGCGAAGGCGTGCGGATCGATGGTGGCCGAGGTGATGATCACTTTGAGGTCTGGACGCCGGGGAGCAGGCGCTTCAGGTAGCCGAGCAGGAAGTCGATGGTCAGGCTGCGCTCGTGCGCCTCGTCGATGATGATGGTGTCGTAGCGGCGCAGCATCCGGTCCTGCTGGATCTCGGCCAGCAGGATGCCGTCGGTCATCAGCCGGATCAGGGTGCCCTCACTGATCCGGTCGTTGAACCGCACGGTGAATCCGACCTGATCGCCCAGCGGTACCGCCAGTTCCTCGGCGATTCGATCCGCCACCGAGCGGGCCGCGATCCGGCGCGGCTGGGTGTGGCCGATCATCCCGCGTACGCCCCGCCCGAGGTCGAGGCACAGCTTGGGCAGCTGAGTGGTCTTGCCCGATCCGGTCTCACCGGCCACGATGATCACTTGGTGGTCGCTGAGGGCGGCCTTCAGATCAGCCAGCCGGGCGGTGATCGGCAGGTCCGCTGGATAGCGGACCGGCGGGACGGACGCCGCCCGGGCCAGCACTTGCTCGCGGGCGGCGCTGATTTCGGCGGTCACCGGGCCGATGGCCCGGTCCCGGGCGGCCGCGGCCAGCCGCCCACTCAGCCGATGTTCGTCCCGGATCGACAGCTCCGGCAGCAGCGCACGCAGTTCGCCGAGCCGGGAATCCAGGTCGCTGACGTTCATGTCTGAACTGATCGTAGGCGACGGCCGGGCACGGGGCGTTTGCCGGAGCCGGCCGGGCCGGTTCAGGCGCACAAGGTCAGCCGCTAGATTTGCGCGCCTGTTCGGCCACGACTCATCCAGGCACATGTCGCAGTGATCACCCGGAAGGCTCATTGATGGAGACGGACACCTCGGTCCCAGCCCTGCCAGCCGCAACCACCGCAGCAACCGGCTCGCCCGTCTCGGCGGCCCCCCGGCGCCGGGTGATGCTCGCCTCGGCCGCGTCCGTGCTCGGCGTGGCCGGATTGGCCGCCTGCGCAGGTGGCGATGACAGCTCGGCATCGGCAGATTCGCCATCAGGCTCGGGTGCGGGAGGTAACCCGACTGCCGGTGGACTGGCCACCCCGGCCAGCGACAACGTCGAGGTGATCGCGGTCAGCGAGGTGCCGGAGGGTGGCGCGGTCAAGGCGTCCGCGGCGGGACTCGACCTGCTGGTGACCCGGCCCGCCGGGGGCGGTGACCCCAAGGTGTTCTCGTCCATCTGCCCCCATCAGAACTGCAAGGTCGCTCCCAACGGCAGCACGAATTTGAAGTGCCCGTGCCACTTCTCCACCTTCGAGATTGCTACCGGCGCTCACATCGCCGGGCCGGCGCCCACCGGGCTGTCCTCCTATCCGTCCAAGGTGATCGGCGGCAAGGTCGTGCTGACCTCGACCACCGCGCAGGCACCGGCCTGACTGCGGCTGGGATCGCCGGACGCGCCCTTCGGCGGATTGCCACGCCGCCTGCCCAGTGATGTCCTTGACCCACGACCGGCGACGACTGCCTGTCTGGCAGCTCCGCCGGGACATCACGATCTCAGGAGAGGCCCATGCCGACAGCCGCCGGATCAGCCCTGGACGCAGAACAGCCTGGGGATTCGACCAATGACCCGCCCACGTCGATCGAACTGAGCCGGACTCTCGAACAGCACAGCGGGGCTGTATGGCAGGCGCTGATCAGCCCGCCCGGCACGGCGATCTGGCTCGGGGAAGGCGCCGTGCTGGGCGGTAAAGGCGAGTCCTACCACTGTGCCGACGGGTCGGAAGGAGTCGTCCGTAGTTTCCATCCGCTGGAGCAGTTGCGGCTCAGCTGGCATCAGCAGCCCGGCGCTCCAGCCACTCTGATCGAGATCGACGTGGCTGCGGTGGCCGGTGGTACCGCGCTGAAGATCCAGCACGAGCATGTCCCGGCCGGTCGGGCCGCCTCGCTGAAGCAGCAGTGGGAGCACCGGTTGGAGGCCCTGGTTCAGATGCTGAACGGCTGAACGACTGGCCCGGAAGCGGGCCTGAAACCGCTTCAGCTGAGTAGATGTGCGGTCTGGCGCAACAGCAGCCAGCCACTGGCGCCCAGGCTGGCCGCGGCCACGATCAGGAACAGGCCGACCCAGGCCAGCCCCGGGACATGGGTGAGCCGGGCCAGCTGATCGGCGTCCGAGGTCAGATAGCTGCCGCCACCGGCCCGTAGCTGAATGCGGCGGGTGCGCTGCAGTTCGAGTACCGCCCGGCCACCGCCCACCAGCAGCAGCCAGCTGAGCGTGCAGCCGAATCCCAGTTGCGTCAGCGGGCTGCCGCGAAGGAGCACCAGCAGGATCAGCCCTGCGGTCGCAGCCACGCTGAGCAGCCCGAAGGCGTTCCGGATCTGAGTCAGCAGCACCGCCAGCAGGGCCAGGCTGACCCAGAGCATCAGGCTGATCCGGTTCGCGCCGATCAGCACCGCGAAGATCGCGCCGATCAGGCAGGGCGCCGGATAGCCAGCCGCCGCGGTCAGGACCATGCCGGGCCCGGATCGGCGCCCGGATGACACCGTCACGCCGGAGGTGTCGGAATGCAGCCTGATCCCGGACAGGGTTCGCCCGGACGCGAGCGCGGCCACCGCATGGCCGCCCTCGTGCGCGATGGTGACCACGTGCCGCAGCAGCTTCCACGTGATCGGCTGGCCGATCAGCAGCAGGGCGAGCGCGAGGGTGGCGAGCAGGATCAGCAGCCGGGTGCGTTCGACAGGGCTCACTGGCGGCTCAGAGCCAATCCTGCTCGTAGAACAGAACGACCAGCAGAGCTGAAACCGCCAGGATGGCCAGCGAGGAGACCACGAAGCCCGACCAGTGACCAAAGCCGGGGTAGGGCACGTTCTGCCCGAAGTAGCCGGTGATCGCGGTGGGAACGGCGATGACCACGGTGAAACTGGTCAGCCTCTTCATGATCATGTTGAGCCGGTTACTCTGCATCGAGACATTGGTGTCCAGAACGGTGGACACCAGATCCCGCAGCGACTCGGTCCACTCGGTCACCCGCAGCACATGGTCGTAGACGTCCTGGTAGTAGGGCTGCATCGCCTGGTCCACGACGTGCAGGTCGCGCCGGAGCAGGCTGTTCACCACCTCGCGCATCGGCAGTGCCACCCGGCGCAGCGTTACCAGGCCCTTGCGCAACTCGAAGGTCTTGCGCTGCACCAGTTTCTGCTGCGGCTTCTCCTCGAAGAGGATGTCCTCCAGGCCCTCCATCGCGTCGTCCAGCTGTTCCACCGCTGTGAAGTGGGTGTCCACTGTGTAGTCCAGGACGCCCCAGAGCAGGAAACCGGCGTCCACCGGGAAGTCCTGCAGGTTGTCCCATCGGCTGATCACCGCCTTGATGTCGAAGCGGTCGTCCTGCCGGATCGTGATCAGCGCCTGCTTGGTGACGAAGATGGCCACCTCGTTGGTGAGGACCTTCTGCGACCCCGATTCCAGCGTGACCTGGTAGGCGCTGATGAACAGATGCGTGTCGTAGGTGTCGAGCTTGGGCCGCTGGCGGCGCTTGATCGCGTCCTCCACCGCCAGCCGGTGCAGGGAGAACTCCTCCGCCACCATCGCGAGGTCGTGCTCGGTGGGAGCAGTCAGGTCCAGCCAGACCACACAGGCCGGATCCTGTAAGTGATCCGAGATGTCAGCGGGCGGGAAGTTCTCCCTCGCCAGCCGTCCGTCGCGATAGACCCGGGTGCGCGTCATAACCGGAGCACTCTACTGACCATGGCGCTCCGCTCGGCTGACTCCAGCCAGCCGAGCACTCGCGGCCGCAGTGGGCAATCGTTCCGGCCGGCTGGTGGATCCGCCCGTTCCCGGCAGGCCGATGGCCGCGGAGGATGTCCGCGGCCATCGGTCGTGCGAGCTGGAATTACGAGGAGTACGAGAAGAACGTGCCCGCCCAGCTGCGGGCGCTCTCGATGGTGGAGACGGAGCCGGTGAATCCGGCCGAGCCGAAGCTCGACGTCTTCAGGTCGCCGCCGTTCACGAAGTCGATCGTGCCGCCGACGATGCTCATACCCGTGGTTGACGTCATGTCCGGAGCGCTTACCGTGTTGGCGATCGGATACAGAACGCCGCTGTCGGGGCTGAACGCCCGGTAGTAGAGCGAGGACTTGCCCGACAGTGTGTAGTAGAGCCGCCCGGTCGACCGGTCATAGGCCAGGGACGTCAGCGAGCCGATGCCACTGGAGCTGTACAGGTCCGGCGGGACGCCGATCAAATAGGTGTTCGGTGAACCGGGGGGCGGAGTACGGCCATTGTCGATCACCGTGTCCCAGACCGTGCTGTACGGGTTCACGGTGGTGTCGGTGCCGCCGACGGCGCCGGTGAACGGCCGGCTGTGCAGCCGGTTGTCCGACGTCGACCCGTAGAACAAGGTGTTGCCGATCACCACTGCACCACGCACGCCACTGAAGTTCAGCGGCGAGGTAGAGCTCTGGTCACTGCCTACGGTGGTACCGGACAGCGTCCGCTTGGTCAGCGCCGTCCCATTGGCCAGGTAGAGGGACGCCGCTGCGGTGGCGGTGGACGCGGGGGTGTAACCACCGGTCAGCGGGAAGAAGGCCAGCCGGGGCCGCGAATACTGCTCGTTGCCCCAGTATTGCGTGTCCGACCCCATCCAGATCCCGTCGGAGGCGACCAGAACAGCCTCGATGCCGTGGGCCCGAGGCTCACGGCCTGGGTTCCAAGCCAGCGGCATGCCATTCACCGGGTCGAGCCCCTGGATGCTCGGACGGGCCACCGCGCCAGGCATCGGGCCGTCGAATCCATACGGGTTGTTCGCCCAGCGAGGGTGACCGGCTGCAAGCACCATCGTGCCGGTGTTGGCCACCGAGTAGTAGCTGTCGCTACCGGACTGCTGGCGCCAGGTCGGCTGCACGTCACTGCCGCTGCCATTGGTCTCGAACCGGTAGATGCTGTCGCAGCCCGCCTGCAGCGGATTGATCGCCTCGTGTCCACCGGCGGCGGCCACGGTGAAGTACGAGCCATCGGGAGAGAAGTCGACGTCACGCATGTATCCGTCGAACAGGAACCAGAAGCAGTTGGCCGAGTACGCACTGCTGGCCCAATTGGTGTCCAGGGTGGCCGCGGTGCCGTTCAGGTTGAACATCGCGATCTGGTCCCGGGTGACGCCGTTGATCGTGTAGAAGTTGCCGATCACGGCCATCCGGGTGCCCTGCGGATTCACGGCCAGGCGAGCGATCTGAGTACGTCCCTGGACCTCCTCGGGGGTTGTGCAGGTGGTGCAGTTCGGCGGTGGCTGCATCGCGTCCTTCTCCGCCTGCGACACGTGCCCGTAGTTGTGGTGGCCGGTGATGCTGATGCCATTGACATAGTTGGTCAGCGCACCCGTTGACGGGTTCAGCGAGGCCAGGGTCGTGCGGGCGGTTGTGCCGATCGTGCTGAAGGAGCCGCCCACGATGAGCTGGCCGTTGACCAGGGCCAGCGAGACGATCCCACGGGTGATGGAGCCCGGAGCGAACGTGGTGACCCGCGAGCCGTTGCTCAGGTTCAGCAGGACCACAGTGGGTACGGTCGCCCCGGCCAGGGTGGTGAACTGCCCAGCGACGTACACGGTTCCGGAGGTGGGCCCGGCCAGCAGAGCGTCGACCTCGCCGTTGAAGTTGGGGGCGAAAGCGGTGTTCACCGTTCCGGTGGCTTTGTTGAACGAGAAGATCCGGTTCCGGGTGATGTTCGTCGTGCTGCCGCTGTTACGGACGGTCGTGAACGACCCTCCGACGATCATCGTGGTTCCGATCTGGGCGATGGCCTCGGTGGCGCCGTCCTGGATCTGGGGCGTGCCGGTGGCTGGCACCGCGGCCGGGACACTGCTCTGGGCAGCCGACGGCCCGCTGGCCGCCCAGGCCTGCGAACCGAACAAGGTGGTCACGGCGGCCAAGGCCGTGAAGGTCAGCAAGAACTTGCGCCGACGCGACGCCATAGAGGACTCCTCCGTCTGCTGTGGCACGCCCCCAGGTGCAGTCCCGATTGCGCGGCCGGATATGTACGGCGAGCGAACTCTAGAAAGGCCGGGCACCGTCGCGCAGGGTTTTCACGTATGTCACGATCGGCCGAACCAAGAACACTCTGAGTTATCGCTCATGACCGGCTGGACTTTGCCGCAACGTCAGGCTTTACCGTCGATCACATGCCCGACGCGGATGGCCTTGACCAGGGAGACGGGCCCGGCCGGCGCGCCAGTCTTCCGATCGGGAAGGTGGCCAAGCTAGCCGGAGTGACGGTGCGGACCCTGCACCACTACGACCGGATCGGGCTGCTCAGACCGGCCGGGCGGTCGGCGGCCGGCTATCGCGAGTATCAGCACTCGGACCTGCGCCGGCTGCAGCACATTCTCGCTTACCGGGAGCTCGGTTTCGGCCTGGGCCAGATCGGGCGGATGCTCGACGACGCCGGGACCGGGGCCGGTCAGCTGCTGCGCCGCCAGCTCTCCGCCGTACTTGCCCGGATCGGAGGGTTGCAGCAGATCGCTGCCGTCCTGGAACGCACCATGGAGGCACAGAAGATGGGGATCAATCTGCCCCCGGACGAGATGCTCGACGTCTTCGGCGGGGATCACCCTGGTCAGTACGCAGACGAAACCCGGCAGCGCTGGGGTGAAACCGGCAGCTATCAGCAGAGCAGGGGCAGAACCGCCTCCTACACCAAGGGGGACTGGTTAAGGGTGAAGGCGGAGCAGCAGGCGGTGACGGACCGGATGGCCGTACTGTTCACCGCTGGCCTGGCGGCGGACAGCGAGCAGGCTCGCGAGGCCGCCGAAGCGCACCGGCAGCACATCAGCTCGGCGTTCTACGACTGCACTTATCAGATTCATGCGGGCTTGGCGGACATGTACTTGGCTGATTCCCGCTTCACGACGTACTACGAGGAACGAACTCCCGGCCTGGCGCGGTGGGTGCACGACGCGATTCACGCGAACGCCAGCGCCCACGGGCAGCGGTGATTGCGGACGGGATCTGCACGTGCGGACCGCGATCGGCTGCATGATCGAGAACCCCCCCGGCCGGGTCGTCGGCTCCAGTCGCTCGTACTGGATCGTCGCCCGGGCGAAAGATCGTCCAGATGATCCAGCCGCAGATGATGGCGACCAGGGCATCACGGATCAGCACCACCCTGACGAACGTTTCCGGTGAGTTGCCACGGGCTGGGTCGGTAAGGTTCAGGAAGTACCCCATTCGCACCACCCACAGATAGGCGTCGAGGCTCATCCAGGCGATCAGGGGCAGCCACCTGGGCAGCGCCAGCACCGCCAGCGGGACCAGCCAGAGCGAGTACTGAGGGCTCCACACCTTGTTGGTGAGCAGGAACGCCGCGACCACCAGGAAAGCCAGCGATGCGACGCGCGGACGGCGCGGAGCCAGCACGGCGATCAGGCCGATGCCAGCGCACAGGCCGGCCAGCAGCCCCAGGCTGATCAGATTCAGCTTCACCGGCGTCTGGCCGTAGTAGAGCGGTCCATCGAAACCAGGCCAGTGGGTGAGCACCGAAATGGCGTTGTACACCGAGTCATGGTCGGCCGGGCGGGTCGAATTCAGCCGGAAGAACTCCCGCCAGCCGTCGGGGAACAGGACAGCGAACGGGGCGTTCACCAATACCCAGGCCAGCGCCGTCGCCAGGGCCGTCCGGCGCCAGGTTCGCAACTGGCCGGTCCGCCAGCACAGCACCAGCAGTGGCCCGATCAGCAACAGCGGGTACAGCTTCGCCGCCCCGCCGACGCCGAGCATCACCCCGGCCAGCCACGGCCGGTTTCGGGCCCAGGCGAACAGGCCGGCTGCCATCAGGGCGACTGCCAGGGCGTCGAAGTTCGTGAAGGCGTGCACCACGAGCAACGGCGACAGTGTCATCAGAACGAGGTGCTGGGGGCGGGCCGCCAATGGCAGCGTTAGCGCCACAGCGGCCAGCCAGGCCACGCCCAGCACAGCAGCCATGATGGTGAAGTAGACGACGACCTTGGGCGGCCTGGGATAGATCGGAATGTCCGGCGCCCGGGTGATGCGTTGCCAGGCATTGGTGGCCAGGGCGACGCCGTACTGCAGCATCCCGGTCACCACGGGGTACTCCATGTACCGGTTCTGGCCGGTGGACGGATCCTTCCAGCTGGTCTTGTACGGGAGACCGCCCTGGTCCAGCCGGTCGGCGCCGTAGAGCGGAATGGTGTCGGAGTAGCAATACAGCGTGTACTGCCGGTAGTCGGCCCAATTCTTCAGTGTGGAGACGCCGCCCAGCGACGGATACGTCTGCACGCACGGGGCCTTGACCAGCCAGCCCAGGCTCAGCCCGGCAACGGCCAGCAGCATGATCAGCCAGGTCGAACGCGGTAGCCGCGATCGCACCGGGAGGGGCCGGGCCGGACCCGGCAGCGGAAAAGGATCGCTGGTGTTCAAGCGAGCTGGTCGAGCAGATCACGTGCGATCGGAGCGGCCGTCTCCGCCCCGAATCCGCCGTCCTCGACCACGACCGCGAACGCGATGTCGCCCTGGAAGCCAGTGAACCAGGCGTGCGTTTTGGGCGGATCCCCCGGACCGAACTCCGCGGTCCCGGTTTTGCCGGAAACTGGGCCACCCGCAGCGCTTTTCAGCGGAGTTCCGGTTCCGCTGGTGACCACTTCCCGCATCATCGTCCGGAGGGCGGCGACCCGGCCCGGGTCGAGATCGACGCCGCCGGCCGGCTCTGGCGGGGTGAAGGCGGCGCTCGGCTCGCCGCTCGGAGCGGCTTGAGGATCGGACCCGGTGCTGGCGCGGGGGCTCGCGGCGGTGCCGGTACTGCGCTCCCGGTCCGCAGTCCCGTTCAGCAGCAGGCGCGGCGGATGATAGGTCCCGGCGTCGATCGCCGCCGCGGTCCCGGCCACCGTCAACGGGCTGGCCAGCACCTTGTCCTGACCGATCATGCTGGCAGCGTGGGCCACCGCGTCGCCGCCGGCAGGAACGTCACCGGTGAACGCACTGACCCCGAGGTCGGCGCCGGCTCCATAGCCCAGCGACTTCGCGGTCGCGGCCAGTTCTTTCTGGGTGATCTTGGAGGAGCTGCCGACGAAGGCCGTGTTGCATGAGTCGGCGAAGTCGTGATGGAAGGCGACCGTGCCCAGTACCTCATTCTCGGCGTTCTGGAACGTCCTGCCGCCCACGTTGATGGAGGCTGGGCAGGCGACCGGCGTGTTCGGGCTGTAGCCGGCCTTGAGCAGAGCCATCGCGGAGACGATCTTGAAGGTGGAGCCAGGCGGGTACTGGCCCAAGAGAGCGCGGTTGTAACCCGAGGCCGCCGACGGCCCATTGGCCACCGCCAGAATGTCGCCGGTGCTGGCCCGGAGAACCACGATGCCGGCCGGCTTCGGCGCCTTCAGGATGGCACGCTGAGCGGCCAGCTGGACCTTCTCGTCCAGGGTGATGTGCAGGTCCTGACCGGTCACCGGCTCGTCACTGAACAGGGTGCTGACTGGGCCATTGGCCGGTTCGAGCCGCACCAGCAGGCCCGGGGTCCCGGCGAGCAGTTCGTCCTGGCTGCGCTGAAGCCCGCTCAGCCCGGTGATGTCTCCGGCCGTGACCCGGCCCTTGGAGGCCTTGACGACGTCCGCGGTGGCAGCGCCGACCGTGCCCAGGATCGGCCGGGCGAAGTCAGCGGTGGGCGCGAGGGACTGATCCCTCTCCTGGAACACCGCCCCCGGTATGGGCTGGAGCTGGCCGCGCACCTCGTCGTAGGCCTGCCGGCGCAGGACGATGGCTTCGACGAAGGCGTCCTTGCTGGCTGCCTTGGCTCGCTTGGCCAGCCCGGTCGCTTCGATGCCGGTGACGTCGGCGATCTGCTGCGCTGACGCATCGATGTCCTCGGTGCGCGAGGGCTGAAGCCCGACCACGACCACCGGCCGCTGCGTGACCAGCACGGTGTTGTCCGCCCCGATGATCTCTCCGCGCGCGGCCGGCTGAACGCTGGCGATCAGTCGCCCGCCGGTCTGCAGCTTCGGATGGATGATCGACGGCGTCCAGGACGGCAGCCAGGTTCCGCTGACCTTCCTCAATGGCAGGGTGCTGGCATACGTCCAGGTCCGCTGCCCGGCCAGCCGCCAGGAGACAGCCAGACCGGCGCTGGCCGAGTCGCTACCGGAGCCTTTTCGGATGCGGGTGATTTGCACCGACGACGGCGCATCTTTCGACTGGACGGTCAGGCCTGCGGTCTCCTGGGCGACCGCCTTGGCTACGTCCGCTCCGGAGGAGCCCGCGAAGCGCAGCTGCGACAGCGTGCCCCTGGTCCAGGCGCCGGCGAATGCGGCGGCGGCGATTCGCTGCTCGCGAGCGACCCGGTGATGCCGGTAGGTCAGGCCGAGCGGCACCCCAGCGGCGACCAGAGCGACCACCAGGATGCCAATGCCCAACCAAAGACGACGGCCCACGAGTCGGAACGCTAGCGCTCAACCCTGATAGTCACTGCGCCGGTTGTCCGGGCCGGCGGCGGCGGAACAAATCTCCAGCCCGCTCGTTTACGATATATCGACAACGTATCGAGAGGAGATACAGCGATGAGAAACTCAGACATGTACGACGATTCCGAAGGTTCAGGCGACGTGGGATTCGGCAACGCTGGACACCCGCACTGGACCGGCAAGGGACGCTGGGGCCGCCGAGGATTTGGCCCGGGGGGCTTCGGTCCCAGGTCCGGGTCTCGGTTCGGCCCTGGTTCTGGTCCCGGCTTCCCACCGGCCTTTGGCCCTCGCGGCTTCGCCGCCGCTGACGCCGGTCCCGGTCAGGAAGGACCTGGAGCGCAAGCCTTCCCAGACGCTGGCTTCGGTCCTGGAC
>CALMAR010000096.1 GCA_937859855.1 uncultured Kineosporia sp. | reverse complement strand
CGCGGCTGGGCCGCGACCCGCTGGGCTTCGTGCTCACTGGCGGAGAGGATCACTGCCTGCTGGCCTGCTTCGCGCCGGGCCAGCCCCTGCCGGACGGCTTCGAGCCGATCGGCCGGGTCAGTGCGGCCGGGTCCGGCGGCCCGGTGCTGGTGGACGGGCAGCCGTTCGCCGGCGACCCGGGCTGGCGGCACTTCACGGCCCGGGCGACGTGACCGACTTGACCAATTGTGACCAACTTGACCAGCGTGATCGAGCGGGTCAGCGTGATCGAGTGGATCAGCACGGGTCCGGAGCATCCCCGCCCCGCTGATAGAGTGAAACGCTGTCCTGAGCGGCCGGCATGGAGAACGCAAGGAGATCGTGACGTGGCTGGGACCTGCGAGGTCTGCGGAAAGCACCCATCATTCGGCAACTCGGTGAGCCGTCTGGGCAAGAACGCGGTCCATCGCCTGGTGCACAAGCGCAGCAAGCGGCGGTTCAACCCGAACATCCAGTCCGTACGCGCAGTGGTCAATGGCACCCCCAAGCGCCTGCAGGTGTGCACCAGCTGCCTGAAGGCCGGGAAGGTCCAGCGCCGCCAGGTCGCCTGACCTTCCCTGTCCGCCCAGTCTCGCGCCGCCCAGTCTCGCGCGGCTCAGCCGGCTCAGCCGCGGCGTTGCGCCACCACGGTCAGTTCGTGCCGGTTGTGATGCAGCTGGCGAGCGAAGACGGTCTCGTACTTCGGCTGGAGGATCCGCAGGCAGCGGTGCAAAGTGCGCACCGGGCGATGGGTTCCGGTCTTCAGCGTGATGATGGCCACGCCGCCCGGCCGGAGCCGTTGCGCCGCCTGAAGCATCACCTCACTGCTCAGCTCCGGATCCATCCGCATGTCATTGACCACCAGATCGAAATCGATCCCGGTCCGGCGGAGGAACTCCCCGGCGGTGGCGGCCTGGTGATGTACCAGCGGGTCAGCCGGCAGGGGCGGGGCCAGCTCTCCCGGGTCGACCGCCCACACCTCCAGGCCACGCTGACGCAGGATCCGGGTCCATCCACCAGGGGCAGCGCCGAGGTCCAGAGCGGTCCCGGCAGCTGGGATTTCGAGCGGGCAGAGCTGAAAGAGCTCCTCCAGCTTGAATTCCGAGCGGGACACCTGGCCCGGCGGCCGGCCCAGGCGTACCCGGCCACCCGGCCAGTCGGACAGGCTCAGGGCCCGGCGGTTCAGCCCGACCACCACCCCATCGCTGGTCAGGCAGCAGGAGAGCACCTGCGCGCTACCGGCCCGGGTCACGCCGAAACCCTTGTCCAGCAGGCGTTCTGATACTCCCAGAGCGAGCTGACCGGCGCTGTGCGCCAGCCTGGGCGTCCCACTCGACCACGCCTGCACGGCCAGCTCGGCGCCGTCCGGCAGATCGTCCGGCGCGGACGCCACCACCTCGGCGGCCAGGGTGGCCACCCGATCCAGGTCGTCCGCCTGCTGCCGGGGGACGATGCGCCGGGCCACGCTCAGATGCCGCACGAACGCCACCGGATGCCCCAGGCAGGCCGCATGAACCTGCGCGACGCCTGGCGAACCGGGTGGTAGCAGCCCCAGATCGGGGCCGGCCCGCTCAATCTGGAGCCCGCGCCCGAACACCTCCCGCAGTTCATGGGTGGCGGCGGCGAATCCGTCCTCGGAGGCGGAGAACATCACCCGCCCGGCGGTCCGGTCCGGGCCAACGGTCACGCCAGGCAGAATCCCACATCTGAGATAGTTGCTGCCCGGCGCGCTACCGGCGCGCTGACCGGTCTGGAGGCAATATCACCGTGCTGCAGACCCTGGACGCCGCGACGGCCCGCACCTGGGCGCTGGCCGCGCTGGCCGCCCTCGGTGAAGCCCGTGAAGAGATCGACGCGCTGAACGTCTTCCCGGTTCCGGACGGCGACACCGGCACCAACATGTACCTGACCCTGGAAGCCGCGATCACAGCCGCCGCAACGGTTCCGGCCGGGGCCCCGATCGAGCGGGTGGCCGACGCCTTCGCCCGCGGCGCACTGATGGGGGCGCGCGGCAACTCCGGAGTGATCGGATCGCAGTTCCTGCGAGGCTGGGCCGACACCCTGGCCGAACATTCGCAGCTGTCGGCGGCCAGCGCGGCCGAAGGATTCCGCCGGGCCGATCAACAGGCCTGGCACGCGGTCAACGATCCCCTGGAAGGCACCATCCTGTCGGTCAGCCGGGCTGCTGCTAACGCCGCCAGCCAGGCCGCCGCTGATCATCCGCACGATCTGGCCGCCGTGGTACAAGCGGCGGCTGCAGCGGCCCGGTATGCGCTAGGCCGGACACCGTCCCAGCTCCCGGCCCTGGCCCAGGCGGGCGTGGTGGACGCCGGCGGCCGCGGCCTGGTGGTGATCCTGGACAGCCTGGCCGACGTGGTCACCGGCGTGACCCGGCCGGCCCCGGCCCGCTCGAAGCGCCCGGCCGCC
>CALMAR010000095.1 GCA_937859855.1 uncultured Kineosporia sp. | reverse complement strand
CATCACTCGTGACCCGAAACCGAGCTACCTGGCGTCATCTCGTGCTAGCGATGACCCGGATGAGAATTCAAAGTCACTGCTAGACAGCTACTTAGGGAACGTCCTCTACACTTGTAATGAATACGTCATTTTGGCAAACGAGCATTCGGCCAGGACTTGGTTGCAGAGAGGGACCACTCAAGCGACCAACGAACTCTAGGACTGTAGAGGAATGCTGCCTGTTGGTGGAGGATTGAACTCCCCGTTCGCCACTCCGCCAAGAAAGGCGCGCCATTCTCGTCGATCAAAATTTAAAGCTGGGCCATCCGGCCGCTTGCTATCACGAACAATGACATCGAGTCCCGAGAAAGCGACTTCCACACATCCAGAATTGCCGCTGAGCGAACTCTTCTTGAACCTGGCAGCAAGCTGCGCGGTCTCATCCATTCGTGGCTCCGTCACGGTACGTCTCCCGTATCTGCTGCATGCGCAGCCTCGAGTCCACCGGGCTCAGAGCAGCAGCTCTGAGGTGCTCAAACGCGCGAGCAAAATTGTCGAGTTCATTTTTGTCTTCAATGCAGGCGTCCCATCGCGCACCCTCGATATAGACGGCTTCAGGATCCGCAGAGTCCAGACCAATCATTTCGTAGCCACCCCCGAGCCCCGAATGGGCCCCCACTTCGAACGGCAATATCTGTATGACAGTGTTCCGTTCGTTAGATCGATCGATTAGATGATCTATCTGATCACTCATAACTTGCCTTCCCCCTATCGGTCGCAATAGGGCTTCTTCGCCCAGGACCATCCACACGCGCAGTTCCGGAAGTCGTTCTTGCCTTTTCACTCTAAGGTCAACCTTCAGTTGCAAATCTTCCGGACTGGCATCTATGAAAATAGCATTCAGCAAGGCCTCGGCATATTCCCTTGTCTGGAATAGCCCAAGGATGATACTTGTCGCAAAGTAGTTAATCCAACGCGCTTCAGCTTCCAAACCAACAAGAGTTTTGAAGCTATCGGTTGGGCCAGCGACCTGCCACCAACCCTTGAGATTAGCCTCTCGCGTCAGCGCTTCCAAGCGGGAAGTCAGTTCCTCATTAGCGTGGTATTTCGCGAGTAACGCTCGAAGAACCGGCAGCTTAAGTGTTACTTGGCCGTTCTCTATCCGCGACACAGTTGATTTCGACAACCCGATGGACTCGGCGACTTGCTCGGCCGTCTCTCCAGACTCCTGTCGCAGTCGGCGCAGCTCAGCCAGGAGTCGCCTCTGTCGCACCGTTGGACTTGGCGACGCCACGCGTGTGAGGTTACACGCGCAAACCCCAACATGGAACTCCCGAGGCTGAACAGTGGCCTGGCTGGCAGGTCAGCTCTAGCCTGAGTGGGAGTTGCAACTTGGGCGTTCCGGGATCAAAATGACAGGAAGACACGTCCCGGATGGCCGCCGGCAACGGCATGTTCTTCCGACGGTCACCTCGAACGGGTCGATCGGACGGTGGCCGCTGGGTGCTGAGACTGCGGCTGAACCACTGCTCGAGCAGCCTGGGCGGACCCGTTGTCTCGGCGCCTGGTAGGTGATGCACAGCCGCAAATGATCGCCTCGCAAGCAACCGCCGCCTGTTGATCGACAGGCGATTGGGTCGGCGCGCTCACGCCGACCCAATCATTGCCAGTTCGCTCCCGCCAGCAAGCAGGAAGGTCTCTGACATGAAAAAGTGTACTGCGTGCCATGCTCGCCATCCCTCATTACCTTCGCCGGCGTGTCGCACGTTGGTGCCAGCTACGACCGTTGGACCGGCGACCGGTCAACTTTCTGTGACGGCTCTTCGAGGGAGTTGGCCGTCGTGAGCGTCGGTGAGGCGCTGGGCATAGCCGCTGCAAGCATCCTGGCCCTAATCTATTTCTGGCGACTGGTGCTTGTCATGATCATCGTGCTGGGCATTGCCGCCGTAATCTTGGGCGGGGCACAGATCTACGACGTGCTCCAAGGTACCTAACAAACGGATGCGCCGTGGGAAGCGCTCATGTGATGCCCTTCGCCTCGAAGAGCCTTAGGTGACTGGCCGGTCGCGGGAGGCGAAAGCGAGGTCGTCACCGCGCAACCCCGATCGTCCAAACTCATCTGCGGCCGCCGTGATGTCGTCCCAGAGTCTTGTTCTGTACGTAATTAAGTGACCCAGGCGTTGACACCTACGCGTCAACACCCGGAGGAGGAAACCTCTTGGGAAGTCTCGATGCCAGGCTCTCCGCGGCTCTCTGGTCTACCTCGCTGACCCAGGCGGCGTAGACCTTGAGTGTAGTTGTTCCGCCGCCGCCATGGCCGAGTCGGCCGGCTACCGTTCGGATGTCGACGCCCGCGGCGATGAGTTCGGTTGCGCTATAGTGCCTCAGCTTGTGCAACGTTGACTTGATCCCGAGACGGGTCGCCATCCGTTCATACCGCTGGGTGGCTGTGTCTGGCTTGAGCGGCGTCGAACCGTCCGGCGAGAGTGTGAACAGATAGGCGTCCTGGCCCACGCTGAGCCCGAGCCGCGCTGCCTGCTCGTCGACTCGTGTCATGTACTCGCGGAGGATCTCGACGGACTCAGGATCGAGAGCGAACCGTCGCTGCTGGTGCGTCTTGGTGTCACTTCGGACCAGTTTTCCGCTGTTGAGCTTGAGCCCGGTCCGCACTGATAGCACACCGGCCTCTAGGTCGACGTCCTCGCGCTTGAGCGCGCAGAGCTCGCCTCGGCGGGCACCGGTCGTCATCGATGTCCACACGAAGGCGCCCCAGTCGGGGTCTTTCCACGCCGCGTTGAGTAGCTGCGCGGCCTCGGCCGGCGAAGGTGGCGACGGGTTGGCGCGCGCCGGCGCAGGTGGCTTTGTGGTCTCGATCGGGTAACGGGAAAGCCATTGCTAGCGCACCGCGCGACCGAAGGTGGCGCTGAGGATCCAGTGCGCGGCGCGGATGGACGACGTCGAGAGCGGCTTGCACGGCACGACGACGCAGCGATCGGCGCAAGCGTGCTCACGATTCATCCGGTGCTTCACGTGCCGCGACTTGCCCTCGCAGCATGCACGGCACCGGCGCAACTGTGCATAGAACGTGTCGAGGAGCCGGCCGTCTACCTTGCTCAGCGGCAGATCGCCGAGGGCCGGCCGGATGTGAACGCGGATGATGCCCTCGTACCGCTCTCGAGTCGACGGGTCGACGTCAAGCACCCTGGAGGTAGTGATCCAGCAGTTGGTTCATCGTGGCCCGCGTCTTTGGGTTGCGACCCTCTTCGACCTGGTTCTGGAGCCGGGTGCGGACTCTCTCGGCCTCCGTCGCTGCGCGAGCGCCGGCCGGCACGACCTCAGTCAGATAGTTCCGGCGACCGGTGAGCGGGTCGTAACCGGCGTAGACCTTGACTCGTAGCGAGCCGCTGGTTAGCTCCTCGATCGTCCCGCGCGCCCGTCGCCGTCCTGGCTTGGACTAGCCATCAGGGCAGCCTAGCGACTCGCACCACGATTGATCCCACATCTTGCAACGAAGATCAGATCTAATCGGCATATCCGCAGGTGAGAGGGGTGCCCCCGAGAGGAATTGAACCTCCGACACACGGTTTAGGAAACCGTTGCTCTATCCACTGAGCTACGAGGGCGTGGCCATGAGAGTGAGCGGTCCGCGGAACCGCCAGCCGGAAGGTTAGCGGACCGGCGTCACCGGTTCGGCGGATCAAGGGTGCCGAGCCCAGCGTCGATGCAGTCACCTGGCAACCCATATTCGGTCGCCGAGGCTGACGCGGAGGTGGCCATGGAAGTTGGCGGTATCGCGCCCAACGTGTTCCTGGCGGCACAGCTTGCCAATCCCGTGCCACGACAGCAGGGGTGGCCGCGGTGGTTGCCGCCCGGCCCGATCTTGCATCCTCCCCGGCCGGGGTCGCCGGCCAGGTGGCCCAGCAGATCGCAGCTCAGCAAGCCTCTCAGACCACGTCGGACCCGGTCGCCGGCATCAGCGGGGACTCGGGCGGCGGCACTGTGGACGTCTACGCATGATCTTCCCGGCCCGGGCTTCCGATCGACGGTCGCCCGGGTCGGGACACCAAGGTAAGAAGCTCAGGGAAGTCAGGGAGCCCAGGGAAGTCAGGGAGCTCAGGGAAGCCAGGGAAGCCAGGGAAGCCCGGGAAGCCGGGAATCTGGGGTTACGGCAGCGTCCGGGCGAGTTGCGGCGAAGCGACCGCCGCATACCGTCGGAGCATGGCCAAGAACACCGAATCGAGCGCCGACACCGCGAGCCCGGCTGCCGGCCTGGTCGATCCTGCCCTGGAGAAGACCCGAACCAGATCGAACGCCGCCCGCAAGCAGCACGACGCGGCCCAGGTCGAAGTGGAACGCCGCCAGCTGGCCCTGGTTGCCAACGAGGCCCGGGCGCGCGCCCGCGAGCAGGCGATCGAGCAGGCCAGGCGCACTCTGCAGGAGAACCGCGAGGCCCTCAAGCGCCTGAAGGAGGAGCGCCCGGTCCTGCAGCGCAAGCTGAAGGCCGCCAAGGACCAGGTGCAGAAGACCGGCCGCAGGGCACGCAAGCAGGAGGGCAAGTACGACGACGCCATGCTGCGTCACGTGGTCGAGCGGGAGAAGTCCGTCGATCGCGCCCTGCACACGGTCTGACCCGAAGCACGGTCCGAGACGAAGCCCACGGCCTGACCCGAAGCACGGTCCGACCTGACGGACTACGGCATGACGGACTACGGCACGACGATCGAGTTCGACTGCCCCCGGGTTGGCCGGTACTGCCGGCCGTTCACCGGCGAGGTGTTCACGGCGGACAGCCAGAACCGGTAGGTCTGCCCGCTGAGCAGGCCACCCACCGACGTCCGCACGGTGGTGCAGGCTTTCGGCGCCTCGACCGTGCGGGTCACCACGACGCCGCGGCCCCCGCCGGTCGGCACGGCGGTGAGGACGTAGCTCGACGTGTCCGGGTCACCCAGGTCCCACCAGCTGACGGCGGCAGATCCCTTGCCCGGCGTCACGGTGAAGTTCTTCACCTCGGAACCGGGGCTGCGCTGCTGGAAGCATGACGGGCGAGGCTTCAGGTGCAGCTCGAAGTTGTTCGCCGGCACTCCGCCGCGAAGGAACCGCTTCGGGTTCTCCGGAACCTGGATCGCAGGCCGGGACGGCAGCGACGGCGAGGACGGGCGCGAGGTGTCCGGCACCGTGCGTTCGCTGGACCATTCCGGCCGCGTGTCCTGGTCCATCCACCCGTCGTCCGACGAGGCCTGCGAGGTCCAGGCTGACACCGGCTGCAGCCGGTCCGGTGCGGGGGCGGCCGAGGGCACCAGCGAGCCGATCACCGGGGCGAGCGCTCCGGTGGCCAGCAGGAATCCGGCCAGGCCGGTGATGCCGAGCCCGAGGCCCAGCACGATGCGTCGCCCCATCGGGGTTCCCTCCATGGACGGTGCCGGGCTCGATCCGTGAGCCCATGCCCCTGTCGGCGCGGCGACCGACCTGCAGCAGGACCCGGCCACCCGGACGGCGCAGCGCCGGCGAAGGTCCCGGTTTCCGGCTTTGCGGCGACCCGCGTAATGTGCCCGATTGTCGCGGTGTGTGGGGTGAGGGGCGGGAGATGGCAGCGAGGCGCCGGCGAGGCATCGCCGCCCTGCTCGCCGCGGCTGCACTGGTCTGCCTGAGCACGGCACCGGCGAGCGCCGCGTCGAGCTGGAAGACGGTCCGCACCGAGGAGTTCTCCGGCTCCTCCCTGCCCGACGGCTGTGGCGAGTACACGGGCAAGTACCCGGGCGGCGCCAGCGTCTGGAAGAAGGACGACGTCCAGGTCAAGGGTGGCCTGCTCAAGCTGAAGCTGGAGAAGCGTAAGGCCTCCGGCCGTGCGTACACCTCCGGTGGCGTGGGCTGCTGGGGATGGGCGCAGAAGTACGGCCGCTACGAGGTGCGGGCCAAGGTCCCGGCGGGCAAGGGCATCGACTCCTACCTGACGCTGTGGCCGAAGACCGGCGGGGACGGCGCGTGGACGGGCGTCGAGCTGCTCGCCCCGAACACCGAGACGGCATATGTGACCAACGGGTACGGCAGGACCGCCGAGACGGCGCACGTCGACGGCGCCTACAGCGACAGGTTCCACACCTACGTGATCGAGTGGGCGCCGCACCACCTGCGGATCACCGTGGACGGCGACGAGATCTTCTACTCCACCAACGCCTACCGGAGCAGCCGCTGGTTCGGACTGGTGGTCAGCAACGGCGACGCGCTGACCGGCGTCCCGGACGCGACCACCGAGCTGCCGGCGCAGTTCCAGATCGACCGGGTCAAGGTGTCGTCGTACACCGGCGTGCCCCCGAAGGTGCGGGCCGCGGACCGGTCCCGCGCGCTGCAGACGCCGGTGCCCACGGTCACGCCGACCAAGATGCCTGTCCCGGCGAGCACCCCGCCGGTGACGTCGCTGGAACCGGTGAGCAGCTCCGGACCGGGGCTGGCGGGCGGGATCTGGCCGTGGCTGCTGGGCGGCAGCGTGATCGCCGGCTCGGCCGCGCTGCTGCTGACGTACCCGTCCCGCCGGGCTCCTCGCCGCCGCTAGCCGGTCCGGTCAGTTCTGCCGGACGGCGGACGCGAGCGTCGCGGCACCCTCCAGCTCTGCACGCACGGACATCGCGGTGGCCCCGGTCCCGGTGACCAGCAGGCCCCCCGCGGCCAGCGGCATCGCGACGCTCGAGCCGGTCACCGCCGCACGCGCCTCGGCCCCGGTGTCGATCAGGGTGGCCAGCGACCGTCCCGTCAGCACCGCCGAGCGCACGGTGTGCCGC
>CALMAR010000094.1 GCA_937859855.1 uncultured Kineosporia sp. | reverse complement strand
GTCAGATGGGCCTGCTCAGCCTGACCGGTTCGGCGCCGCGCCGTCGCTGACCGCCGCTGCGGCCGGTGCTGCTGAAGCGGCGCTGGCCCGGTCGCTCAGCTGTTCGCGCGGATCGCCGAGCCCGCGGACAGCCGGGCGGGTTAGTCTGCTGCGGTGTTCGGCATCAGCCCCGGCGAGTTCGTCGTCCTTCTGGCGGTAGCCGCGGTCGTGCTCGGGCCCGAGCGGCTGCCGGACTATGCCCGCCAGCTGGCCCGGCTGATCCGCGAGCTGCGCAACATGGCCCAGGGAGCGGGGGCCAAGGTCCGTGAGGAGATGGGTCCCGAGTTCGACGAGATCGACTGGCGCAAGCTCGATCCCCGCCAGTACGACCCGCGCCGGATCGTGCGGGAGGCGCTGTCGGATGCCTTCGACCCCGATGATCCGCTGGGGCTGAATAGCCTGCGGAATGACCTCAAGGACGATCTGAAGGGGCCGGGGGAGAAGCCGGTGTCAGCCGGCGGGCCGGTCCGAACACGGGCTCACCCTGAGGCCGAGGATGAGCCGGGCGCTTCGGCCCCCGCTGTCCAGACCCCGGCCTTCGACCCCGATGCCACCTAGCGGTCCTCTCTCCAAGATCAGGCCGAGCAGCTAGCGGTTCAGGCTCAGCGGCTGGCCGGGGTCAGCCCCAGAGAGCGGCCGGCCAGGCCGCGAGCCCGGCGGCTCAGCTGGCTGGACACCGCCCGCAGGGCGACGGCGGACGGTGAGGACGGCTCGCAGAGCACCACCGGCTGCCCGGCGTCACCGCCTTCGCGCAGGGTGACATCGATCGGCACCTGGCCCAGCACCGGCACCGGGGAGCCGATCGAGCGGCCCAGGGACGCCGCCACCGCCGCGCCACCGCCCGAGCCGAACAGCTCCAGCCGGGACCCGTCCGGCAGAGTCAGCCAGGACATGTTCTCCACCACGCCGACGATCTGCTGCTTGGTCTGCAGGGCGATCGCCCCGGCCCGTTCGGCCACCTCGGCCGCGGCCTGCTGCGGCGTCGTCACGACCAGGATCTCGGCCGAGGGAATCAGCTGGGCCACCGAGATGGCGATGTCTCCGGTTCCGGGCGGAAGATCGAGCAGCAACACGTCCAGATCGCCCCAGAACACATCGGACAGGAACTGTTCCAGAGCCCGATGCAACATCGGGCCGCGCCAGACCACCGGCTGATTCCCCGGTACGAACATGCCGATCGAGATCACCTTCACGCCATGCGCGATCGGCGGCAGGATCATGTCGTCCACCCGGGTCGGCGCAGCGCTGACCCCCAGCATCCGGGGCACCGAGAAGCCGTAGATGTCGGCGTCCACCACGCCGACCGACAGCCCGCTGGCCGCCATCGCCGCGGCCAGGTTCACGGTCACGCTGGACTTGCCCACTCCGCCTTTACCCGACGCCACGGCGTAGACCCGGGTCAGCGATCCCGGCTCGGCGAACGGGATGCTCTTGACCGCGTGGCCCCCGCGCAGCTTCTCCTTCAGCGCCGCTCGCTGCTCGTCCGACATCACGTCCAGCTGCACGTCCACCCGCTCCACCCCCTCCAGCGCGGAGACGGCGGCGGTGATGTCGCTGATCAGCCGGTTCTTCATCGGGCAGGCTGCGATGGTCAGATACACCGCCACCGAGACCACCGCCCCATCGACGTCCACCGACTTGACCATGTCGAGTTCGGTGATCGGGCGCCGGATCTCGGGATCATTGACCCTGGCCAGGGCGGCCGCGATGGCGTCCATTGAAGCTGTGGGCATGCTCCGATCGTACGTGGTCGATCCGCGGCCCACTCTCGTCGTGCGACCTCATCCGGCTCGCAGCATCATGATGTGGCTGCCGGATGGCAGCCCGGTCCACCGCAAGGGAGGCTCGCTGATGCTCGCCGGGCACAGCCCACTGCCTCCGCGTGCGGTTCCCGGGCTGGACGAGGTGGCCACCCGCGCCGCCGGGCTGCTCGGCACTCCGGTGGCCATGGTCAGCCTGGTCGACGCCCAGGGCCAGAGCCTGCCCGGTGCCCACGGCCTGGCGCAGCCATGGCAGACCGAGCGCTGGACCCCGCTCTCGCACTCGTTCTGCTACCACGTGGTGAACCGGGAACAGCCGTTGCGGGTGAGCAACGCTCACGACGAGCCGCTGGTGGCTCACAACCAGGCCGTGCTGGACCTGGGCGTGATCGCCTACCTGGGGGTCCCGCTGCAACTCAGCATCGGTGAGCAGGCCGAAGTGGTCGGGGCACTCTGCGCGATCGACCACCGTCCCCGGGAGTGGGGAGCCGATGACCTGGCTCGGCTTCAATCCCTGGCCAGCGAGGCTGAGGCCGAGTTGGCGCAGGCGGTCCGCGCCCTTTAGGGCCGGCCGGCGGCGGGTCCGCCTTGGCTAGGCGGTTGGGGCTGGAGTACGGCAGTACGGGCAGACCCGCCAATCCGATTCCAGCGGGCGCGAGCAGTTCTGGCAGTGCCCCCGGTCCAGGGTGGCCGTGCAGTACGGGCAGATCACCATGCCTTCCTCGACCTTGCTGGCGCAGACCGGGCAGGCTCCGGTGCCGCCGTGATCGTCCGAATGCGTGACCCGCATAGCCTCCTCGAACGTGGTCTCCCCGCGCCGGGCCTTGGTCAGCGCCGAGGCCCGCAGAGTCTGCATCCCCGCCGCCCGGGCCTGGGTGGCGATCGCCGACTCGTTGGCGTCCCGCATCAGCACCTGGCGCATCACCGAGTCGACGCTCAGCACCTCGTAGACGGCGGTCCGGCCGCGATAGCCCGTGCCGCCGCACTCGGGGCAACCCTCGCCCCTCATCGGGGTGTCGTGCTGCAGATCGGAGGCTCGCAGGCCGAGCAGGGTCAAGGTGTCCTCGTCCGGCACGTAGGGCGCTTTGCAGTTGTCGCACGGTTTACGGACCAGCCGCTGGGCGATCGCGGCGGTCAGCGAGGACGCCACCAGGAACGGCTCAGCGCCCATGTCCACCAGCCGGGTCAGCGCAGCCACCGCCGAATTGGTGTGCAGCGTGGTCAGCACCAGGTGCCCGGTCAGCGACGCCTTGAGGGCCAGCTCGGCGGTCTCGGCGTCCCGGACCTCACCGACCAGCACGATGTCGGGGTCCTGTCGAAGGATCGACCGCAGCCCGGCGCCGAAGGTCATCCCGGTCTTCAGGTTGACCCCGACCTGGGTGATGCCCGGCAGCTGGACCTCGACCGGATCCTCCAGGGTGACGATGTTCTTGTCCGGAGACTTGATCTCCGCGATCGCCGAATAGAGGGTGTTGGTCTTGCCCGAACCGGTCGGCCCGGTGATCAGCACCAGCCCCTGCGGAACCGACAGGGCAGCCTGGAAGTCGGCCAGCTGACGAGGTTCGAAGCCCAGCGACTCCAGCGACGGAACCTCGTCCCCGCGGGTCAGCAGCCGGATCACCACCTTCTCGCCGTGCAGGCTGGGCAGGGTCGAGATCCGGCAGTCGATCGCCATCCGGTCCACCATGATCCGGGTCCGGCCGTCCTGCGGAATCCGGCGCTCGGCGATGTCCAGGCCAGACATGATCTTGATTCGGCTGATCACCGAAGTGGCGATCCGTTTCGGCGCGCTCATCACGTCCCGAAGCAGGCCGTCGACCCGGAACCGGATCCGCAGCGAATCCCGCTGCACCTCGATGTGGATGTCGGAAGCCCGCAACCGGACCGCATCGCCCAGCACCCGGTTCACCAGCTTGACGATCGGGGCGTCCTCGTCGCTGGCCGCCGGAGCGCCCGCGGTGTAGTCCTGCTCGTCGTCCTCGCCGGCGTCCTCGACCATGGCCGAAACGCCGGAGCTGTCTTCGCCGAGGGACCAGGCCCGGGCCAGATGGTCACGGATCTGGGTCGCGGTGGCTACCTTGACCTCGATGTCGGGGCTGCGGGTGTAGAGCTTGACGTCGTCCAGGGCCAGCACGTTGGTGGGGTCGACCGCGGCCACCACCAGGCCCTTGTCGGTCTTGTCCAGCACCAGCACCTGGGTCCGCTCGGCCACCGCTCGGGGCAGCAGCCGGACCACGTCCGGAGCCGGGATGGTCCGGGACAGGTCGATCATTTCCATCCCGAGCAGATCGGCCAGCGCCTCCGCCACCGCCCGCTCGGTGGCGAAGCCGAGGTCGGCCACCACCTGGCCCAGCCGCCGGCGTGGACCATCCGGGCGGCGCTGCTCCTCCAGGGACTGCTGCAGCTGATCAGCGGTGATCAGGCCGGTGTCGACCAGCACGTCGCCCAGCCTGCGCCGCAGGCCCCGGCTGTCGATCGCGCCGTTGGCCTGGCGCGGGACCGCAGACGGGGATGGCGCGGGGTCCGCTGACGTCACTCCGTCTCTGTCGGCAGCTCCACTGCCTGGGTTGACCCGAACGGGTCGTTCGGCTGGCCGGTGGGCCGCCGGCGCCGCTCCCGCGCCGGAGGCTTCTAGACCGGGCCTCCGGCCGGGCCGGATTCGTACTGTTCGCGCGGCTTGCGCTCGATCGCTGCGTCCTCGAGCAGGGCCCGCAGCTCGGAGCGGACGAAGTCACGGGTGGCGACCTCACGCAACGCGATCCGCAGTGCGGCCACCTCGCGGGCCAGGTACTCGGTGTCGGCCAGCGCCCGCTGGGCGCGTTCCCGGTCCTGCTCGAACGAGACCCGGTCCCGGTCGGCCTGCCGGTTCTGGGCGAGCAGGATCAGCGGGGCCGCGTAGGAGGCCTGCAGGCTGAGGATCAGCGTGAGCAGGGTGAAGTTCATCGCTCGCGAGTCGAACTGCAGGTGCTGGGGCATGAACGTGTTCCACAGCAGCCAGGCGCCGACCAGCACGGTCATCCCGACGATGAACCAGGCGGTGCCCATGAATCGGGCGAAACCCTCCGACCAGCGCCCGAACAGCTCAGGGTCCACCTGCGGCGCGATCAGGGTCCACCGCGACTCCTTCGGGGTGTCCAGGCCGGTCCGACGGCCCCGGCGGGGGCGCGGACTGCTGCGGTCCGCCCGGCGCTCAGCGGCCACGGCCGGAATCCTCGTCGATCAGGTCGTCGTCGGTCTCCCGCCAGTGCTCCGGGAGCAGATGGTCCAGCACGTCGTCCACCGTGACCGCCCCCACCAGCCGCCCGACCTCGTCGGTGATCGGGATCGACACCAGGTTGTAGGCAGCCAGGTGCCGGGCCACCTCCTCCAGCGGGGCGTGGGTGCGCAGCGGCTGCACCTCGGAGTCGATCACGGTGCCGATGGCCTGGTGCGGCGGCTCCCGGAGCATGTGCTGGATGTGGGCCATGCCCAGATATCGGCCGGTCGGGGTCTCCAGCGGAGGACGGCAGACGAAGACGGCGGCAGCCAGCGCGGGCGACAGCTCGGTCCGCCGGACCAGGGCCAGCGCCTCGGCGATCGCCGCCTCCGGGCCGAGCACCACCGGCTCGGGGGTCATCAACCCGCCCGCGGTGTCATCGGCGTAGGCCAGCAGGCGCCGGACGTCCTCGGCCTCGCCCGGCTCCATCAGCTCCAGCAGTTCCTCGGCCTGCTCGGGGGACAGCTCGGACAGCAGGTCGGCGGCGTCGTCGGGCTGCATCGCCTCGAGGACGTCGGCGGCGCGGGCGCCGGGCAGCTCGGACAGGATCTCCACCTGCACCTCCTCCGGCAGTTCCTCCAGCATGTCGGCCAGCCGCTCGTCGTCGAGGGCGACGGCCACGTCGAGACGGCGCTTGGGCGCCAAGCTCTGCACCCGCTCGGCCAGGTCGGCCGGTTTCAGCTGCTCGAAGGCGGCCAGCAGGTTGGCCGCGCCCTGCCACTGCTCGCTGGCGCCCAGGTCGGTCAGCTGATCGACGTCGACGATGAAGGCCTCGCCCCGCCGCCGCAGCCGCCCCGGCCGGAGCCGGCGCACGTAGGCCCGGGTGAGCCGCCAGTCCCGGGCCCGGCCGGGTTCCATGGCGACGTCCTCGATGGTCACCGGAGTGCCGTCGGCGGTCAGTTCCACCGTGCGGTCGAGCAGGTTGCCGACCACCAGGCTCTCGGTCGGGCGTTGCTCGAACCGGCGCATGTTCACCAGGCCAGTGGTGATCACCTGTCCGGCATCGATCGAGGTGACCCGGGTCATCGGGACGAACACCCGGCGCCGTCCGGGCACCTCGACCACCAGGCCGACCACGCGCTGCGGCTGCCGGCCCGGACGCACGGTGGCGACCGCGTCCCGGACCCGCCCGACCTGGTCGCCGAGAGGGTCGAAAACGGCCGTACCTGCCATCCGGGCGATGAAGACCCGGGACGCCGCTGCGTTCACCTGCTCAGGCTACGGCGGTTGATCAGCCCGGGCCGGCAGGGCTCGCGCTTGCGGCCGTCCGCCGCTACTGGTG
>CALMAR010000093.1 GCA_937859855.1 uncultured Kineosporia sp. | reverse complement strand
CGGGCCGTCCTGCACCAGGGCGATCTTGTACCCCGGCGGGCCCCACTCCATCACACAAGCCCAGCCGACAAGCTCGCCGTCGGCGGCCCGTTCGGCATAGAAGCGCGCCCGAAGCCCCGGCCGCCGCCAGGACCGCCCTGAGCGCCGGCCACGGCCGGCCCGGCCGACACGATCGAGCCGCTGTGTCCGGTGGTCGCGGTCTGCAGTGCGTAGGCGGCCGGTCCAGCGATCCCAGCGAACAGCGCCGCTGCTGCTGCCACCGCCAGCACCCGGCGTCCCAGCACCGCACCGGCAGCCAGCATCAGCGCCGCCGCCAGGCCGGCGACCAGAATCAGCGGCCGCAACCACGTCGAGAAGGATGCCGAGCGAGCCAGCAGCGTGTAGGCCCACAGCGCAGTCACCAGCGTGGTGCCCGCCAGGATCCAGCGCCCGGCCACGTCGTGCCGCCGCCACAGCCAGGTCACCCCGATGCCGATCAGGGCCGCCACGGCCGGGGCCAGTGCCACCGTGTAGTAGGCGTGGAAGATGCCCTGCATGAAACTGAACACGAGCAGAGTGACCATCAGCCAGCCGCCCCAGAGCACGAACGCGGCCCGGGTCACCGAGGTGCGCGGCCGCCGCCAGGTCAGCGTCAGACCGGCCACCAGCAGGATCAGGGCGGCCGGAACCAGCCACATGATCTGACCGCCGAACTCGGCCCCGAACAATCGGAACAGGCCGGTCTCACCCCACATGCCGCCGCCCTGGTTACCGCCGCCTCCGCCGACACTGCCGGTCTCACTCCCGGTCAGCCGGCCGAAACCGTTGTAGCCGAAGGTCAGCTCCAGAATCGAATTGGTCTGCGAACCACCGATGTACGGCCGGGACGATGCTGGCCATAGTTCGACCAGGGCGATCCACCAACCGGCTGTCACGATCATCGCGGCGAACGCGGCCAGCAGATCCCGGAACCGCCGTCCGATCGAAGTGGGGGCCGCGACCAGATAGGTCAGGCCGAATGCGGGCAGCACCAAGAAGGCCTGCAACTGCTTGGTCAGGAACGCGAACCCGACCAGTACACCGGCCAGCACCAGCCAGCGGGTACGGGCGTGTTCGCAGGCCCGCAGCACGGCGTAGGCGGCGGCGGTGAGCAGCAGCACCAGCAGTGCGTCCGGGTTGTTGAACTTGAACATCAGTACGGCGACCGGAGTCAGCGCCAGTACAGCCCCGGCGATCAGCCCGGCGGCAGGTGAGAAGCGGCGCCGCACAGTGGCATACAGCATCCCGGCCGTGGCCACACCCATCAGTGCCTGAGGAGCCAGAATGCTCCACGAGCTCAGGCCGAAGATCCGGACCGAGAGGGCCATCGCCCACAGTGAGGCTGGTGGTTTGTCCACCGTGATGGAGTTGGCGGCGTCCGACGAGCCGAACAGGAACGCTTTCCAGCTGGCCGAACCCGCTTGAGCCGCAGCCGAATAGAATGAGTTCGCCCAGCCCGAAGCGGACAGGTCCCAGAAATAGAGCACGCCGGTGCCCAGCAACAGTGCCAGCAGAGCCGGGCGGACCCAGGCCGGGTCGGCGGGTCGTCCGCGCAGCAGGCGGCTGGGAAGCCGGCCCCGCCCGGCCTGCTGGGGTCGTAGATTTCGGGGCGGCCCGGCCGGTTCGTGGCTGGCCCGGTCGAGGAGTGCGGTCATGGCAGTGTTGTCCTTTTCGGGTCAGCCGGGCGCGGGCCCGGCAGTGAACGCTCATATCGGGTTGTGACGTAATCGGTTTCGTGTTTTTCCCAGCCTCCGGTCGTAATCACGTCATCGGCCGCCAGCACCAGCCGGGCGGGAATCCAGAGCTGGCTCAGCCATTCCCGGGCCGGCCCACCGCGGACCAGTGCGGCGGTCGCGTATGCGCTGGCTTCCTGGCAGCTGAATCCAAGCGCCGAGGCCTGCTGCCATATCGGCTCCACGGGTCCTCCGGTACGCGGGTCGATCAGCGGCGGCCCCGGCGCCGGCGACTGATGGCCAGACCACGGCCGGGAGGTGGCCAGACCGGCACCGGGCGGTAACCGGACCAGGCTTTGTTGAGCGCCGTCCCAGCCAGTGATCGGGAGCACCCAGCCGTCGTCCGGGGCCGGGCCTGCACTGGCCGCATTTCCGCCCACCTGCACCAGAACGCCGGTCCCAAGCCGGTCAGCGGCCTGAGTCGCGGCCCGGTCGCAGCCGGCCGCCTTCGCGGTCGTGGTCAGATCCAGAGTCGTGCCGGGCGGAACCTGCAGTCTCTGGCCCTGCAACCAGACCTGCTGCCATCCCAGGACCGGACGGACGCCACGGGTCCGGGTGGAGCAGACCGGCATGATGGGCCGATCCGTTGAGATTCCTGCATCAGATCGTTTCCCGAGCAATGTCTTTGGTCGCATCGATGACGAATAGGTTTCGCGCTCAAGCGCATTCAGTGCGGCGTTGACGGTCGGGTCGACGTCACCGGCGGTCTGTTCGGCGGCGAGCAGGGCAGCCGATACCAGCTCGGCCAGCAACGGGCTGATCGTGATCGGGCGTCCACCCGCGCGATACAGCCGGTGGATCTCGGCGTCCGGACGAGAACGACTGGCCACCGCTTCAATGGACGCGATCTGCCGCGCCACCATCCGGCGGGCCGGAGCCAGAGCCGCCGCGTCGGTCACCGTCACGCTCGCTGTGACCCCCCATGCCACCCAGGACGCGCAGGCGAGCTGGCCTGACCCTGCCCCCGGGCGGGCTGGAGGGCCATCCAGGCCGATGTCGTCGATCGCCACCATGCTTCCTCCTCTGATCGATGACCCGAGCCTGGTCATCGCAGCTGTGCCGATCGGCGGAAAATGCTGAGTGTTGGCTGGTCATGGGATATTCACAGCTCACGCACAGGAGCGTGGCCAGTGCCCTGACCGAGTGGTGCCGGGCGATACTGAGCCGGTGACCGGTTCTCCGCTGACCTTCTGGGCCGCAACAGTGGTGGCTGGCGTGATGGCCCTCGTCGTGGTCTACGTGGCCCTGCGCTGGCACCCGGGCGTGGTCAGCCTGTCGCCACCGGAGGGCTCCCCGCGATGGCCGGTCTACGGATTCTTCATCCCCTGGTTCGCGGCCGGGCTGACGGCCAGCAGCAGCGGTGGCAGATACCGGCCGCTGCTGTGGATCCGGCTGGCGATGTTCCTGATCGTGATCGCGGCCATGGCCATCTCGTGGTGGCGGCTCAGACGCAATCCAGTGACCCCGCCAAGGGTTTGAGCCCGGCACCGGCAATCGGGCCTCAGCTCGGGCGCAGATCGTCAGGCGCGCACAAGGGGGTCTATCCTTTCCGAGCCGTGAACCCGGAGCGAGGAGGCTGGCTGTGTCGGCTGCGGATCGGGCGGCGGCCCGGCGGACGGCGGCGCACGCCAGTGGCCGGCATCCCGCTCCGTTGAACGAGGGCCGGTCCCGCAACATGCAGGCGAATCGGCGCACCGGGACCAAGCCGGAGATGCGCTTGCGATCTGCGTTGCATCGCTTGGGGTTTCGGTTTCGCAAGGACTTCCGCGTGCAGGCGGGGACGGTGAAGGTGAAGCCCGACATCGTGTTCACCCGGCGCCGGGTAGCGATTTTCGTCGACGGCTGCTTCTGGCATGGCTGCCCTGATCACGGCCGGACGCCGTCGGTCAATGGCTGGTACTGGAACCCGAAGCTGGAACGGAACCGTTCGCGTGATCAGTTGGTCACGGCCGCGCTGGCGGCGGACCACTGGCAGGTGCTGCGATTCTGGGAGCACGAATCACTGGACGACGTGGTACTGGCGGTCAGCCGTGCCGTTCGTAGCTCAGCCGATGTCTGAGCTGAGCACCTTGGTGACGATGTCCTGAGCGATAAGGCGGAGCTTCTGGTTGGCCCGGCTGGACGTCTGCCGCAGGACGTCGAACGCTTCATCGGGGGAGCACCGGCGAGTAGCCATGATGATGCCTTTGGCCTGCTCGATGGCTGCTCTGGAGTCCATGGCCTGGCGCAACTGCTCCGCCTCGTTGATGGCCCCGCTGACCACGGCGGCATTCATCACCGCAACCGCTGCATAGGAGGTGAAGGCGACGGCGGCCTTGCGGACGTCCTGGTCGAAGGGCTCACCAGCGCTGTACAGGTTGAGGGCGCCCGAGCCGCCTGGCGCCGGGGCGACCAGGCCAAGGGCGAGGACCCGCCTGATCCCGGCGCGGGCGGCCTGCCGGGAGAATTCGGGATAGAGGGTGTCGATGGCGGTGTCCGTGACCTCGACCAGGTCACCGGTCACGGCGGCGTCCATACATGGTCCGAAGCCTGCTCGATACTGACGTTCATCCAGGGCCGGGCCGAGCTGGCCGCTGAACGCGACGGTGCGGGGCCGATCGAGATCCATCAGCGTCACCGATACGTCGTCCACTCCGGGGATCGCCTGCTGGGCCACCTGAGCTATCCGGGTGAGGATGGTATTGAGCGGCTGATTGCCCAGCACAATTTTGGCCAACTCGGCGCAGGACGCAATCGCCGCCGTAGCCGCCGGCACCGGCTCGGATCGGCCATCAGCGGAGATCGCAGCAAAAGCATGCTCAGAAGAAACGTTCGGTGATGGACCGCCGTCGGGCGGGAGAATCTCGCTCATAATCTGAACTTTCGTCGTCTGGACTCAGACGCATATCGAGCGCTGTACGGCTTCCTGCGAATGTGACTACGTCGTTTGGCACCACGCTCAGGGGCTCGCGCATGCCGGTCGAGCGTGGCCTGCGACGGGCCCTCTGCTTGACCCGGGAACCAATGGCCGTCTGCCATCGGAACGCCGCCGCACTGGCGCGGCGGCCACAGGCCCCACAGCCTAGGCAGCCGAGCCGATCAAGCGCCAGTAACTCCTTGTGGTCCGTTCCTCACGAAGCCGTTGGGCGATCGGAGCCGAACGGCAACCTGCTGGTTGATGGAGGTCAGGTCGTGACCGGCCCATCGGCTACCGGCCCACCGTTGCTCGCGTCCAGCAACGCGATCGCAACCGAAGGTCTGTGCTGCATTCGCCGCTGCACTCATCAGCAGGAACCGCTGACAGGGGCCGCCATAGGCCTGGACCTGGGTGGAGACGATCGGACTCGAACCGACAACCCCCTGCTTGCAAACAACGCGATCGGTGGTCGGCAGGGGTCAGCTCGTGCTCGGCCGATCCGTTGGGAGACGGTCGTTGTCGGCAAGGGGCGGCCTCGGTGCTGTACTTCCCTGCTGTACTTCTTCCGGCTCGGGTTTCGAGCATTGCACTGGACCCAGTTGCATGACGTGGCGCCAAGCGCCCCACCGTCGCCGTATTTCAACGCCGCAGTTACGACACAACGGAGCAGCCATGTCGTCCATGGTGCAGCACGTCAGACGATCAGCTTGGGAACGAGCTTGCGGCCCTCAATCGGCCATGTGTGAGCACGGGCGGCCTCATGGCGACTGGCTTGGACTGCCTTGAAGTGACCGCCACAGACCGTGTGATCGGGCACGTCGCGGGCACACTGGCAGAAATCGGAGGCCCCCGCCCCGAGAAAGCCCAGAGGATCCTTATACCCCCTGATCGTCGAGGGACATACGCTGATGCGTGCATTAGAAGACCTCCAATCTCAGTTCAGATCAGCTTTGACGCGGGCGCTCCGGGTGTCGCAGCAGCGGATCCCACCGGGGTCACCCTTGACAATTGTCAAGAGAGTGCGTGAGTGGACGGTGGACATGTCAACGTGGTGGGCAGGCAACCCTGATCGCCACTCAAGGGATTTGGCGAGGCCAAAAATCGCTCGCACCGCGTGTGTCGACCGCTAGGCTGGCTGGGCAGTGCTAGCGTTACCGGCGTCGATCTAGGGATTGGAAGGTGAGGACGTGCCCAACTTTGAAGTCTTCACGCGGCGCATGATCCCGATGACAAAACAGCCTGCCGTGACGATACAAAAGCGCGGGCTGATCTCTCTCAACAAGTCCGCGCAGGTCGCACTAGGAGAGCCGGAGGCTGTTGAGCTTCTCTTCGACCCTGTTGAGCGCATCGTCGGCATTCGGGGAGTTGACCCGACCGTAGGTCACGCCTATCCGTTGCGGGCCCAGGGAGGACACTCCGATGGAACCTACCTGGTCGCTGGAACAGCGTTTACCCGGTACTACGACATCGACACCACGATCTCAAAACGGTGGCCAGTCCAGATCGAGGATGGCCTGCTCCTGGTTAATCTGCAGGACGAGGCCACGATCGTGACCAGTAACAGGAACCTCACCCGCAAGGACGAGGATTCGGCGGGTTGAGTCAGGCGTCCCCGGATGAAGGCTCACTCATCTCTGAGCACCGGGGCAACGAGGAAGGACCGGGGCGCTTACGTCGCCCCGGTCCTTTCCCCGTCCGACTTTACCGGTGTCAAGGCTGAGCAGGTGGAATCTAAAAGATCGGTGAGTCCCCGCTGGCGGTGGCTCAAGTCGGGCAATGCCAGCGTTGATGGGCAGCTTGGCGGGTGGTGCCGAGGCGGGATGCGATCTCGGACCAGGCGTACCCGCGTGCTCGCAGGCCGTTGACGGCAACCTGGGTGGCGTCGGCCAGCTCGTTGGCTAGGTCGAGTAGGTCGGCCAGGCCCTCGACGTCTCCCTCAGCGATCCGGCGCCCGTGGGCGCGGATGATCCGGGCTGTGAATCGGGCGTAGTCGTCGTTCTCCACGTCCTTTCTGCGGCATCGGGAACCGGCCGTGTGGCCGGTTAGACCGGGCCGTTCCTGTTCGCCGGCGGGTGTCAATGCTGGGTTGACAGATTGTGGGCGCATCTGTAGTCACCTCCGAGGGTTGGCGCGGCGGTGGGGTTGTTCTTCCTGGCCCCACCGCGGGCACCGGGTACCTCGCCCGGAGAGGCTCGCCGTCCACCCGCCCCCGGCCAGCAGAGTCCTTACGCGCATGTGCGGCGAGCACATCCCCCGGCACCGTGACCGGCTGCGGGTGGACGGTGAGACCGGGCGTGGTAACCGGACGGCGACCTCTGGCACTCGTGGTGACCGGCTGCACGCCCCTGCTCTGCCCGGCCCGGCAACTGGTCTGCATCGGCCGGATCGGCCTTTGGATGAATCCGCCTGGTCTGCTGTGCGGTGCCGGGCGGCCGGGCGGGCGTGGGCCGCAGGTCCTAAGCCGAGCCCGGATCGACCGGGCGAGGGGGGGGGGGGGGGGGGGGGGGGGGGGGGGGGGGGGGGGGGGGGGGGGGGG
>CALMAR010000092.1 GCA_937859855.1 uncultured Kineosporia sp. | reverse complement strand
GGCCCGCCGCGCAACGATCAGCAGCAGCCCGGCCATCACCGGCAGCATGCCACGGCCCGGCTCGGTCCCGCCGCCACCGGTCTGCGGATAGGAGGACGGCGTCGGGTGGGCGGGTCGCCTGCCCGCAGAGGAGGTGGGCAACGCGGTGGGCAATGTGGTCGGGGTTGCAGTGGGAACGATCAGGCCGGTGGCCGGTGGACTGCCCGCCAGGCCGGGGGAGGTGCTGGGGGCGACCGGCGCCGCGGACGGGCTCAGAGTGGGAGACGTCGGTGCCGATGTGCCGGGTGCAGGCGATGGAGCAGTGGTGGCGGTGGGGGACGGATCGTTGCGTCCGCCGATACCGCCGATCGAGGCGGCCGCACAGTAGCCGAGCAGCAGCAGAAGCAGTGCGATCAGGATCGCCAGAATCACGGTGCGCCGGCGGCGGCCCGGATCGTCCGGGGCTGCATCCGGCGGGTCACTGTGTGACATGGGTGCCGCCCTTCATCGGGTCCGCCACTCATTATTGTGATGAGCGGGCCGACATCCTGTAACCCCGTGAATAGGATGATTTACGGGTTGTAGGCTCGATACGAACTCGACCGGCGGCGCCGAACCTCCTTGATTCCCGCCCAGGCCAGTACCGCGTAGGCCGCTACCGCGAACAGCCACCATTGCACGGCGTAGGCGAGATTGATGCCCAGGCCGGGGTCGGGTGGGTCAAGTCTCGCGGGAGTATTTGCAGCAGAGGGCTTTTCGCTGACCAGGACGGCAAACCCGTTGAGCACTCGCTGATTCAGCTCATCCGGGAGGCCAGCCGCCAGCTGCCGTGCGTTGATGCGCAGGGCCTGTCCGGCTGGGGTGGGCCGGTCGGTTCGTGGTTCGCTGGGCCGCAGCCGGGCTACCACCGTGACTGTTCCAGGAGGCGCAGCCGGGACGACGTCCGGCCGGGCCGCGCTGGTGTCCGAGGCGGGAATCCAGCCCCGGTCGATCAGCACGACTTCGCCGCCGGAAAGCTGAAGCGGCACGACCACCTCGTATCCGTTGCTGCTGTCGTCCCCCCCCGATGAGTAGGGCCGGTTCCGGATGAGCACGGTGTGGGCCGGCTGGTAGGAGCCGGTCAGCTGGACCGAGCGCCACTGCACGGCCAGCGGCACCCGGGCGTGGGGATCCGCGCGGACCGCTGGAATGGCTGTCTCGAGCGGCACCGGGACGGCTGCATAGTTCGAAGTGATCTGGTGATTAGCCGCCGATCGATGCAGATGCCGCCCGAACTGCCAGCGGCCCAGCAGGACGAACAGGATCGACAGCAGGACGACTCCCAGCAGGGCCCGGATCCACGCGGACTCCCGCAGCAGCCGCAGAGCTGGGCGGCTGTCCCGGGCCAGCTCGCGCAACCGCTGCGGGTAGGTCGGCGGTAGATCGGCAGCTGCGTCCCGCGACGGCGTGCTCAGACTCACGGGCCATCTCCAGCCGGGCCGCGGTACGGGTCCTGGGCGGCGTCCGCCAAGGGGACGACGTCGCGCAGGAACCCGCGCAACTGAAGGAATCCCGCCAGCTGATCGCGGTGGTTGTCACAGGCCATCCACACCTTGCGCCGGGCAGGCTGGTGCAACTTCGGGTTGTTCCAGCGAACCGCCCATCGGGCCGGCTCGCGGCACCCCCGGGAGCTGCAGATCGCTGCCGCCGACCCTGTCTCGCTCACGTCAGGAGTCTGCCAAAAAGCGGACGCCGGGCGAGCCACGGGGGATGCCGCCCGGCGTCCGGTGCGCGTCCTGACGGGGGATGCAGGACGCGCCCGGTCAGTATGACACGAACCGGTGTCACGGACTGAATGCTCAATCAGCTTTGCGCCCGGGGGGGTCACGAATCACCCGTTCAGACGACCCAGCAGCGGGTACATGAGCGGACATCGAGCTCGATTGGGGCTCCGGGATGTAGATCTGAGCCGGTCGGCCCGGACCCTCAGCGCTGCCCGGCAGGGCTGTGCGGCTCAGTGCTGGCCGGGCGATCGGGGTCTGCCGCGGCTCACCCACGACGTTGGCCATCACCACAGCGACATAGGGCAGCAGCACCGCCCCGGCCACGAACAGCCAGCGGAGCGGCCCATCCACGATCACCGCCAGCACCACACACACGGTGCGGATCCCCATCGAGATCAGGTAGCGCTTCATCCGCCGGTCCAGATCATCTGAGTGCGCACGCCGGGCACCGCTGATCAGATGCACCTCGGCTGGCTCGGACTCCGGCTCACCGCGGCGGGAGGATGTCACTGCCTCACGGTACGCCTGGTTGCCGGGCCGGGCCGGACGAGGGCTCAGCTGGGCTTTCCACCCGCAGAATCAGTTTTCCGGATGTGCGGCGGGACCGCAGCTCGGCATGCGCCCGGGCCGCATCGGCCAGCGGGTAGCAGCCGCCCGTCACTGGAGTGAGCCGACCGGCCCGGACCATCGAGATCAGCTCCTCCATCGCGGGCTCCAGCCCGCCCGGGCGAGCCAGCGCGTGCGTCAGCCAGAATCCGCTCACCGTCGCCGATCTGGCCATCAGCCGGCCGGACTCGATCGGGGCCGGCGCCTGCCGGGAGGCCATCCCGAACACGACCAGGCGCCCGAGTGGCGCAAGCGCCGCCAGCGATCCGTCGAACACGTGCCCGCCGGTCATCTCCAGGACCACATCCACCGGGTTCCCGTGGTTCGCCTCACGCAGCGCCGTGGCGACCTCGGCGGACGAGGTGGTGGCGGACAGATCGACGGTGACATCAGCCCCGAGCGACTGGGCCAGGTCGCGCTTCTTCTGGCCGGTCGCGACACCGATCACCCGGCCCGCGCCCCAGGCCTTGGCCAGCTGGACGGCGAGACTGCCCACCCCACCGGCCGCGGCCTGCACCACCACGCTCTCGCCCGGGCGCATCGCCGTGCTGGTACGCAGCAGATGCCAGGCGGTCGTGCCCTGCACGATCAGTGCCAGCGCGGCCACGTCGTCCAGTGAATCGGGGATCGGATGGGCCAGTGCCGAGCGGGTGACCGCCTGTTCGGCATAGCCTCCCGATCCGCCCAGCAGCGCCACCACCCGCTCCCCGTCCCGCTCACCGCCACGGATCCGGCCTGCCACCTCAGCTCCCGGGATCAGCGGAAGGTGCTGCTTGGCCAGATACGAGTCCTCGGTCTGATGAGTGTCGGCGTAGTTGATCCCGGCACTGGAGACGTCGATCAGAACGTGGCCCGGCGCCACCTGCGGAGCAGGCAGATGAGCGAGGTGCAGAACATCGGGACCGCCGAATTCGGTCAGTTGGATGGCACGCATCCGGGCGACGCTACCCTCTTGGTTCGGCAGCGACGGAGGTGAACGAGTGAGCCGCAGTGTTCTGGTCACCGGCGGGAACCGGGGAATCGGCCTGGCGATCGCCACCGCCCTGGCCACCGACGGCGATGCCGTGACCGTGACCCACCGTTCCGGGACGGCGCCCGAAGGGCTGACCGGGGTGCTCTGCGAGGTCACCGATACGGCGTCCGTCGACGCCGCCTTCAAACAGGTCGAAGCCGATCAGGGCCCGGTCGAGGTGCTGGTGGCCAACGCCGGAGTGACCCGGGATCAGCTGCTGATGCGGATGACCGACGAGGACTACCTGGACGTTGTGAACACCAACCTCGGCGGGGTGTTCCGGTGCGTCCGGCGGGCCAGCACCAGCATGATTCGCAGGCGCTACGGCCGGATCATCCTGATCGGCAGCGTGGTCGGCCTGTACGGCTCGCCCGGTCAGGCCAACTACGCCGCCACCAAGGCCGGGCTGATCGGGCTGGCCCGCTCGGTGAGCCGGGAGCTCGGCGGGCGAGGGATCACCGTGAACGTGGTCGCCCCCGGCTTCATCGAGACGGACATGACCGCCGCGCTGCCCGCCGAGCGGCAGGCGCAGTACCGGTCCGCCATTCCAGCTGGACGCTTCGGGGCGGTCGAGGAGGTGGCCGCCGCAGTGCGGTTTCTGGCCTCGGACTCCGCCGCATACATCACCGGGGCTGTACTGCCGGTCGACGGGGGCCTGGGAATGGGTCACTGACATCGCTGGGCATTGCTTGCCCGGCCCGCCGCAATCAACGGAAGGACGCCGGCCATGGGCCTGCTCGACGGCAAGAAGCTCCTGATCACGGGCGTTCTGATGGACAATTCCATCGCCTGGCACGTGGCCAAGGTGGCCCAGGAGGAGGGGGCCGAAGTCGTGCTCTCGTCGTTCGGCCGTCAGATGAAGCTGACCCAGGCGGTGGCCAAGCGGCTGCCCGCCACTGCACCCATCGTCGACCTGGATGTCACCAGCGATGACGACCTGGGCGCGCTGGCGGGACGGGTGGGGGAGCACGTCGATCGATTGGACGGCGTGCTGCACTCGATCGGCTACGCCCCGGCGGCCGCACTGGGCGGCGGCTTTCTCAAGACCGGCTGGGACGACGTCGCCACGGCGGTGCAGGTGTCCACGTTCTCCTTCAAGTCCCTGGCCGTGGCGGCCCTTCCGCTGATGTCAGGCGGCGGTTCAATAGTGGGACTCACCTTCGACGCAAGCTTCGCCTGGCCGGTCTACGACTGGATGGGGGTGGCGAAGGCCGGACTGGAGTCGGTCGGCCGCTACCTCGCCCGGGACCTCGGCCCCCAGCGCATCCGGGTGAATCTGGTCGCCGCCGGGCCCTTGCGGACCACGGCGGCCAAGTCGATCCCTGGATTCGACGCCTTCGAGACCGGCTGGGCCGAACACTGCCCGCTCGGCTGGGACATCCGGGATCCGGTACCCACCGCCAAGGCGTGCGCCGCCCTGCTGTCGGACTGGTTTCCCGCCACCACCGGCGAGATCATCCATGTTGACGGCGGTAAGCACGCGATGGGCCTGTAGATCGGCTCAGGTCAGGCCCGCGGCACGTTCACCTGCTTCAGCGCCGCCGAGCCCGGGACCAGCTGGGCCCAGGCCACGTGCAGGCTCAGCACGGCGATGGCGCAGGTCGGAAACTTGCGCTGAACCTGCTCCACCGCCATAGCGTCGGACCCTGATCCGGCCAGCGACAGAGCCGTCCTCGACATCCCCGGCTCATGACCCACGATCAGCGCTGTGCCGGTGTCCTCGGACAGGCCGCGCACCAGGGCGATCAGATCCCCGGCAGTGGCCTGGTAGACCGCCTGCTCGTACCGCACCGGCGGTACGGGATCCAGCCGGGCGCCAGCGATCTGCCAGGTCTGGCGGGTGCGTAGTGCGGGCGAACAGAGCACCAGATCGGGACCCGGAACCTTCCCGAACAGGGTCGCGGCGACTTCGGCATCGTCCCGGCCCCGATCGGCGAGCGGACGATCTCGATCGAGAACTCCTTGCGGCCATGCGGCTTTCGCGTGCCGCAGGAGCAATAGACGGTGCATCGGCCCTCCTCGGCGGGGCTCCTTCTGACCACGATCGCCAGTGTGCTCCCGCATGCTCAGTGATTCTGGCAAACTCCGTGGCCAAGGCGGCGATCACCGCGGCGGTCCGCAACGACGAACCGCCCGTGGAGCCGGCCTTGCTTGGCTCGCCCGCTGGCCAGATCACAGGTTGAGCGGGTCGGCGTCCTCGATGTCGGCGCGGGAGATGCCCAGCAGGTAGAGCACGGCGTCCAGATACGGCACTGTGACGCTCGTGTCCGCCTGCGCCCGGACCAGCGGCTTGGCGTTGAAAGCCACGCCCAATTCGGCGGCGGCCAGCATGTCCAGGTCATTGGCGCCGTCGCCGATGGCCACCGTCCGGGACATCGGGAGTCCCTCCAGCTCAGCGAAAGCCCGCAGGGCAGCGGCTTTTCCGGCCCGATCGATCACGTCTCCCAGCAGTCTGCCGGTGAGCTGGCCGTTGACCACCTCGAGCCGGTTCGCCGCGACGTGCTGGATGCCGAGCTCAGCGGCCAGCGGTGCCACCACCTCGATGAACCCGCCGGAGACCACACCCAGGGTGAAACCCAGCTGGAGCAGAGTCCGGCACAGCGTCCGCGCCCCCGGAGTGAGCCTTATCGCGCCCCGAACCTGCTCCAGAACCGGCTCCGGCAGCCCCGCCAGCGCGGCCACCCGCTGGTGCAGGCTGGTCGCGAAGTCCAGCTCACCGCGCATCGCGGCCTCAGTCATCGCTGCCACCTCGGCAGCGCGGCCCGCATGTTCGGCCAGAAGTTCGATCACCTCGTCCTGGATCAGGGTGGAATCGACATCCATCACCACCAGCCGCCGTCCCTGCCGGGCCAGACCGGTCGCCGACACGGCGATGTCGACCCGATGCACAGTGGCTTCCAGCGCCAGTTCGCGCTTCAGCACCGCCGGGTCACCGCCGGACAGGTCGAGCTCGAAAGTGGTCACCGGGTAACGGGAAAGCCGCCGGACCCGGTCGATGTTCGCTCCCTGAGCGGCGATTCGCCGGGCCACTCCCGCGATCGCACCCGGGGCGACCGGATTGCCCAGCAGGGTCACCGCCAGCCGGTTTCGCCGCCGGGGGGCGTTGTCACCGTGGCCAGCGACGCCCGACACGTGCAGGCCCAGCTCACGCCCGGCCCGGTGCACAGCGGCCAGCACCTGACCCTCGTCCGGGCCGGTGCTGACCAGTACGGCCAGGGTCAGGTGACCGCGTACCACCACCTGCTCCACGTCCAGCACGTCCACTCCGGGCAGGCTGAGCGCCTCGAACACTGTTGTGGTCACTCCTGGCCGGTCGGCGCCGGTGAGAGTGACCAGCACGGTCGCGTCCAGGCCGGGCTCGGCGGGCGTGGGCACAATGGCAGTGCCGGGTTCGATCACCGGTCGAGGCTATCGAGTCAAGCGGTACCGATCGTCCAGCAGAACCCGGACGGGCGGGCTCCTGCGACCAGTCTCACGTGGACCGGCACTCCCGCCGGATGTTCGCCACCAGGGCAGCTCAGCAGGCACCGGCCGACCGGCCCGCCGGCTGGACGGCGTTGACCTGATCGCGCCAGGCCAGCCACTCGCGCAGCGGGCCGAGGTCATAGCGCGGTCCCTGCTGGCGGACGTTCAGCAGGGTGAAACCGGCGTCCAGCAACCGTGGTCCCAGCTCCTCGGGAGGCACCTGGACGGACGGCGCGCCGCCGGTGGTCGGCCGGCCCGCCACCGTGGAACGCTCGATCTCCGCTGGGTCCCGCCCCTCGGCGGCGCACCACTCATCCAGGACTTCGCTCTTGCGGGCCAGATCGGCGATGTCACCGATCCCATGCCAGATGGCGGCGTGGCGGGCGGTGTAGCGGAGCGTCTTCTTCTCCCCGCCCCCGCCGATCAGGATCGGGATGTCCCGCACCGGAGGCGGATTCAGCCGGGCCCAGCGCCCCTGGATACGGGGGATGGCCTGTTCCAGTCCGGCCAGCCGCGAGCCGGGGGTGCCGAATTCGAACCCGTATTCGTCGTGGTCCCGCTGACTCCAGCCCGCACCCAGGCCGAGAATGAAACGGCCTTGGCTGATGTGATCGATCGTGCGGGCCATGTCCGCGAGCAGGTCTGGATTGCGGTATGCCGGGGGCGTGACCAGTGGCGCGATCTCCACCCGGGAGGTCACCTCGGCCCAAGCGGCCAGCATGGTCCAGCACTCGAAATGCTGGCCGTCCAGGTCGCCAAACAGCGGAAAGAAGTGGTCCCAGCAGGTGACCAGGTCAGCCCCGGCTTCATCGGCGGCCCGCACGGCATCACGGATCGCTTCATAACTGGCGTGCTGAGGCTGAACGCTGAAGGCGATCCGGATCCTGCGGCGGGGCATGGCCAGCTCAGGCGTTCTGCTCGTCCCGCCAGGAGGTCCAGTCCCGGAGCATCCCCAGGTCGTAACGGGGACCGCTGATCCCAACCGTGAAAAGGCTGGCCCCCGCTTCCACCAGTTCTGGACCGGCCTTCTCGGGTGACTTCTGCACGGCGATCGAACGTTCGATGTCAGCCGGGTCGCGGCCCTCTTCGGCGCACCACTGGTCCAGGATCCGGCTCTTGCGCCGGAGCACCTCGACGTCGCCGAAGCTGTGCCAGATGTCGGCGTGACGGGCGGTGTACCGCAGCGTCTTCTTCTCCCCGCCACCGCCGATCAGGATCGGAATGTCCCGGGTCGGAGGCGGATTGAGCCTGGCCCAGCGAGCTTCGATCCGGGGGAGTGCCTGCTCCAGATCGGCCAGCCGGGATCCGGCCGTGCCGAAGTCGAAACCGTATTCGTCGTAGTCCTTCTCGAACCAGCCCGCACCGATACCGAGGATCAGCCGGCCTGCGCTGATGTGGTCGACCGTCCGGGCCATGTCGGCCAGCAGGTCCGGATTGCGATAGCTGTTGCAGGTGACCAGGGCCCCGATCTCGATCCTCGACGTCGCTTCGGCCCAGGCGGCGAGCATGGTCCAGCACTCGAAGTGCTTGCCGTCCGGATCACCGTTCAGCGGGTAGAAGTGGTCCCAGTTGAAGGCGATGTCGGCGCCGATCTCCTCGGCCGCGGCGACGGCGCGCCGGATGTCGGCGTAGTCCGCATGCTGCGGCTGGATCTGCACACCGACCCGGATCGGGCGGGCCATCAGTTGGGCACCTGCTGACCCTTGCCGACGATGGTGATCCCACTGTCGGTGACGATGAAGCCGCGGGCTCGATCCTCGTCCGGATCCATTCCGATCCTCGCCCCCTCGGGCACCTCGACGTTCTTGTCCAGAATGGTTCGGCGCACCACGGCGTGCCGGCCGATAGTCACATTGTCCATCAGCACCGATTCGCTCACCGTCGACCAGGAGTGCACCATCACGTTGGGCGACAGTACTGAGTTCTCCACGAACGAGCCGGACACCACCGAGCCGGGGGAGACGATGGAGTTCACGGCGTGCCCGATCCGTCCCTGCCAGCCGTGCACGAACTTGGCCGGGGGCCACGGCCCGAGCTGGGTGAACAGCGGCCAGTCGTAGTTGTAGAGGTTGAACACCGGGTGCACCGAGATCAAGTCCATCTGCGCCTCGAAGTAGGCCTCGATGGTTCCGACGTCCCGCCAGTAGTTCCGGTCCCGGTCGGTCGAGCCGGGCACGTCGTTGTCCTTGAAGTCGTAGGCGGCGGCCTCACCGCGATCGACGAAGTAGGGGACGATGTCGCCGCCCATGTCATGCCGGGACTCGGGGTTGTCGGCGTCCGTGGTGACCGCATCGACCAGCGCCTTGGCGTCGAAGACGTAGTTGCCCATCGAGGCCAGCACCTCACCGGGTGAGTCCGGCAGCCCCTTGGGGTTCTTTGGCTTCTCCAGGAAGGCTTCGATCTGGTCCGGGTCCTCGTCGTAGGTCTTGATCACGCCGAACTGGTCGGCCTCGGCGATCGGCTGCCGGATCGCGGCGACCGTGCAGCCGGCCCCGCTGGCCAGGTGCTGGGCGACCATCTGGGAGAAGTCCATCCGGTAGACGTGGTCGGCTCCGACCACCACGATCACGTCGGGCCGCTCGTCCCGGACCAGGTTCAGGCTCTGAAAGATGGCGTCGGCACTGCCGAGATACCAGCGCTTGCCGACCCGCTGCTGGGCGGGCACGGGAGCGACGTAGTTGCCGAGCAGAGTGGACATCCGCCAGGCCTGGGAGATGTGCCGGTCGAGGCTGTGCGACTTGTACTGGGTGAGCACGACCATCTTCAGGTAGCCCGAGTTGGCGAGATTACTCAGAGCGAAGTCCACCAGGCGATAGACGCCGCCGAAGGGCACCGCTGGCTTGGCCCGGTCGGCGGTCAGGGGCATCAGTCGCTTGCCTTCGCCCCCAGCGAGGACGATGGCCATCACCTTCGGATTTCCCATGATCTGACCATAGGCCGTGAGGCGAATCTCGCACTACGGTGCCCTGCATGCGCGTTGACATTCTCACCCGCGAATACCCGCCAGACATCTACGGCGGTGCCGGAGTTCATGTCGAGAACCTGGCCAGCGTGCTCAGATCGCGGGCCGACGTCCGGGTCCGGACGTTCGGCGAGCCGCGGGCCGAGGCTGAGGTGCACGCGTATCCGTCGCCCGAGACGCTGGCCACGGCCAACCCAGCGCTGCGCACCTTCGGCGTCGATCTGGCCATGGCCAATGACTGCGGCGGCGCCGACGTGATCCATTCCCACACCTGGTACGCCAATCTCGGCGGTCACCTGGGCAAGCTGCTGCACTCTGTGCCGCATGTGCTGTCCGCTCACAGCCTGGAGCCGCTGCGGCCATGGAAGGCCGAGCAGCTGGGCGGCGGTTACGCACTGTCATCATGGGCCGAACGAACCGCCTATGAGGCAGCCGACGCGGTGATCGCGGTCAGCGACGGGATGCGCGCGGACATCCTGCGCTGCTATCCCGGCGTGAACCCGGATCGGGTGACCACCGTGCACAACGGGATCGACCTGTCCGGCTGGCAGCGGATGATCGACGATGACGCCGTGCGAGCCGTGGGGATGGATCCAGACCGTCCCAGCGTCGTGTTCGTCGGCCGGATCACCCGGCAGAAGGGGCTGCCCTACCTGCTGCGGGCAGCTGCCCTGCTGCCACCGGAGATCCAGCTCGTGCTGTGCGCGGGTGCGCCGGACACGCCGGAGATCGCGGCCGAGGTGACCGGCCTGGTGGAACAGTTGCAGGAGACCCGGGACGGCGTGATCTGGCTGCAGCGGATGCTGCCCCGCGACGAGCTGTGCAAGGTGCTGTCGGCGGCGACCACGTTCATCTGCCCGTCGGTGTACGAGCCGCTCGGCATCGTGAACCTGGAGGCGATGGCCTGCGAGGCGGCCGTGGTCGGCACCATCACCGGGGGCATTCCCGAGGTGGTGCAGGACGGCGTCACCGGCCGGCTGGTGCCTATCGATCAGGTCCAGGACGGTACCGGCACGCCAACCGATCCGGAGCAGTTCGTGCACGACCTGGCCGCCGTGCTGACCGAGGTGTGCGCTGACCCGGCCAAGGCTCGCGAGTATGGCCGGGCCGGACGAGTCCGAGCCGAGCAGCTGTTCTCCTGGGACGCGATCGCCGACCGCACTATTGAGGTCTACCAGTCCGTGATCAGGACCTGAAACCTGCGGCACAGCTCAACTGCTTGTACTCTACCTAGACCCTAGGTAGAGTAAGTGCATGGCCGAGTTCAGGATGACCAGCCCCACCCAGCGAGTGCTGACCGCCCTCCTCGACGATCCGGGCGCCGAGCTGTACGGCCTCGAGATCGGCGACGCCGCAGGCCTTCCCAGCGGCACCGTGCATCCGATCCTGGCCCGGCTGGAGGGGGCCGGGTGGCTTGGATCGCGCTGGGAGGACGTCGATCCGCGCAGCGCGGGCCGGCCAGCCCGCCGCTACTACCGGCTGACGGCCGAAGGTGCTCAGCAGGCCCGGCAGGCCCTGGCCCGGGCTTACCG
>CALMAR010000091.1 GCA_937859855.1 uncultured Kineosporia sp. | reverse complement strand
CCCCGCGGGCCCGGGGGCCCGCCGCCCCCCCCCGCGCGGGGCACCAGCCGGCACCAGCGTTCCACCTCGTGCTCGTCCGGCCGCCAGCGCGGGGCCCTCTGACCGGGAAAATCCGGATGAGCGAAGCCGATCAGCCGATCGGGATGCAGATCGGCCAGAATCCGGTGACTCTGCGGACCGCGCCCGTGCAGATCGGCCGCCACCAGCTCGCCATCACGTTCTGCTGGAGGCGGCAGCGGCTGAAGGCCGGCGGTGGCGACGACGTCGTCCACGATGCCCAGATCCCGCAACCAGCGGCCGATCTGGGCCGGGGCAGCCAGCACCAGCCGGTCGCCGGGAAACCGCCGGCGCAGCCCGCGCAGAGCGGGGATACCGGTCAGAGCGTCGCCCAGGCCGAGAGCCCGCAGGGCCAGAACCGTCCGGCCCGGTGTCACGGCCAGGATGGTTCGGTGGACGTCGCCACCACCATTTCCCGGATCTCGCATCCCACGGGCTGGCGCAGCGCGGTCAGGACGGCCTCGGCGGTGTCGGCCGGATCGTTCAGGATCGCATCCGGGCCGGGCTTGTACTGCTCGGTGCGCCCGTCGAAGAACGGCGTGCGCATTCCACCGGGTATCAGCAGCGTCACCCCAACCTGCCCGGCCAGTTCAGTGGCCAGGGCCCGGCTGAAGCCGACGATGCCGAACTTGGACGCGCAGTAGGCGGTGGCATCTCCCACCGCCTTGAGGCCGAGGGTCGAGCCCACCGTCACGATCGTTCCGCGGCTGGCCTGCAGGTGGGGCAGGCAAGCCCGGATCAGCGACACGGTGCCGAACAGGTTCACCTTGACCACGTTCTCCCACTCGGCCCGCCCGACCGAGCCCAGTGGTCCGCAAGCATCCACCCCCGCGGCAGTGACCAGGGCATCGGGGGGACCGACCTGCGAAATCAGCTGCCGCACCGCTTCTTCGGCCTCGCTGGAATCGGACAGGTCGGCCAGGGCGAACTCCGCGTCCGCTTTCGGAGCGACCCGGTCGATCACGGCTGGGGTGCCTCCGTACCGCCGGACGGCCGCGACCACCGCGGCGCCCAGGCCACTGGCGCCGCCGCTGACATACACCGTCCCGATCGGGCGGGGTGCGCCCGGGCTGTTGGGCTGACTGGGCTGACTGGGCTGACTGGTCATGAGATCTCCTGCCGGGTGACGTTCGGATGATCTGCCGGGTGATCTTCGGGGCGGTGCTGAGCGCGGCCGTTGAGATGGCCGGCGGCTGGCCGCGCGGGTTGATTGATCCGTTCGAGCAGAGAGCTGGAAGAGTGGCCGTGCACATAGGGCAGCAGCAGCACCCGGCCGCCCCAGCTGCGGACCAGATCGGCCTCGGGCATCGGCGCCGCGCCGTAATCTCCGCCCTTCACCCAGATGCCGGGCCGGAGCCCGCTGAGCGCCTGTTCCGGCGAGTCCTCGTCGAAAACCAGTACGGCATCGACGCTTTCGAGGGCCAGCAAGATCCGGGCCCGTTCATGCTGCGGAACCACCGGCCGATCTGGGCCCTTCAGCCGGCTCACTGACCGATCAGAGTTGAGCAGCACGATCAAGGCATCACCCAGCCGCCGGGCTTCGCTGAGGTAGCGGACATGACCGACATGCAGGACGTCGAAGCAGCCGCCGGTCGCCACCACCGTGCCGCCGCTGGCCTGGATGCTCTGCGTCAGCCGGACTGGCCCCCCATAGCTGGTCTCGGCCGGTCCGGCGCTGGCATCGGACCCGGCACCGAATTCGGCATCGGACCACGCCTCGGCCCCGGCTACCGGCCGACTCCGGCCGCCGGTAGCCGGGCTCTCACCGGGTTCACGCCCGGCCCGGAACGCCGCCGCACCACCAGCACCGACCCAGGCGGACGCGTCCTGCACCGCGGCGATCACCGCATCGGAGATCACCGCCTGGCCGGCCAGAGCCAATGCGAGTGACGCGGCGAAACGATCACCGGCCCCGCAGGGATCGCCGGGCCGGACCGGGGGAGCAGGAACGATCATCGGCTCCTGGCCGGGGAGGGCAAGGTAGGCACCCTCGGCGCCGGCGGTCACGCAGACCGATCCGGCCTGCCAGTTCTGCTGCAGGGATCGAGCCAGATCCTCCGGTCTGGCCAGCGGCGCGAGATCCAGGGCCGATGCCGATGCCCGGGCCTCGTTCAGATTCGGGGTGACCACCCGGGCGCCGGGGATCGGCGCCGCTCCGCGAGGATGCGGGTCCCAGACCACCGCAGTGCCCCGGGCGGCAGCAGCGGCCAGCAGGTCACGCAGGCCCACGTGATGGGTGGTGCCGGCGCCGTAGTCGGAGACCAGGATCACGTCGGCGCGGTCCAGAACCTCCGCCACCCCCATGAGCGGTGACTGATCCGGAGCGCCAGGACCACCCTCGTCCACCCGCAGCAGCGATTGCCCCGCGCTGCGCAGCCGGGTCTTGAGCCGGGTTCCTCCGATCTGCGGCAGTGGCAGCACGGTCAGGTCGGCTCGGAGCATCGACAGCAGCCGGCGGCCCGGTTCGTCGTCCGCCATCGGCGCGATCAGTTCCGCCTCGATGCCCGGCCTCACGCACAACAGAGCGGTCAGCCCGGCGCCGCCGGGACTCTCCTGAACCACATCGACGTCCAGCACCGGAACTGGCGCGTCCGGGGCGACCCGTTCGGTCCGGCCGACCACATCCCGGTCGAGTACGACATCACCGACCACCACCACGCGTTTCACGCCACCCACCCGCCGGGAAGGCTGGCTAGATCCTCGTCGTGCAGCGGCTCGATGCCGCTGTGTTCCCCGCTGCCCTCGAGCTGGCCGGCGTGGTCAATCTCCACCCCTTGGCTGGAGTTGGCGGCCAGGTAGGCATCGAGCGAGGCGCAGATCGCGTGCACGGCGATCAGCTGAAGTTCCTGTACCGCAGCGGTGCTGGAGGAGGTGCAACACATCACCCGATCAGACAGCTGAGCCAGTGGATTGGGGACCGGGCCGGTCATCGACCAGACCAGGACCCCGCGCCGGCGGGCCCGGTGGGCGGCCTGGATCAGATTCCGGCTGCGGCCGCTGGTCGACAGCAGAACCAGGACGTCTCCAGGGCGCCCATGGGCTTCGACCTGACGAGCGAACACCTCATCCGGGCCGTAGTCATTGAGAATCGCGGTCAGGCTGGAGGTTTCGGCACTGAGACAGATCGCCGAGAGGGCCCGGCGCTCGTGCTGGAACCGGCCGACCAGTTCGGCGGTCAGGTGCTGGGCCTCGGCGGCGCTACCCCCGTTGCCGGCCACCAGCAGCCGGGCTCCGCGGCTGAGCAGGCTGCCCAGCGTTTCGCCCCACAGCTCCAGTTCACCGCCAGCCGAGCGCAATGCGACCAGGCCCTGGGACAGGTCCTGGAGATGATCCTCCAGCCAGGACGGCATCTCAGATCGCCTCCGCGGTGAGCAGGGGTGACGCGGAAACTACTGCGGTGTAAACCCTCTCGACGTTCTGAGTGATCCGGTCCCAGCCGTACCGCTCTTCCACCAGGCGCCGCCCGGCCGTTCCCATCGCCTGCCGGCGTTCCGGCCGGCCCAGCAGACCGGCCAGGACCGCAGCCAGGGCATCCGGATCGCGGGGCGGGATCAGCACCCCGGTCACCTCCGGATGCACGGTGTCGAGCAGTCCTCCAGTCGCGCTGGCAACCACCGCCCGGCCCGAGGCCATCGCCTCCAGCGGAACCATCCCGAACGGCTCGTACCAGGGCGTGGCCACCACCAGGTCGGACCACCGCATCAGGGCGGGCATCTGCGATCGGCTGACCTGGCCCAGCAGGTGCACCCGATCGGCCACGCCCAGCTGGCCGGCCAGCTCCCGCCGCCTCGACGCCTGGGGGGCGGCGGCCACCAGTTCGGCTGGTGGGCCGCCGGCGATTGTCAGATGCGTACCCGGAAGGCTGGGCAGAGCCTCGATGATCGTCGCCATCCCCTTCCGTTCGACCAGCCGTCCCACACTCAGCAACCGATGCTGGCCCCCGGCCAGCCGCGGCGTTCGCCCCGGCAGCTCAGCCGGTCCGAAGGGCTGGAAGTGGTCGAGATCGACTCCGCAGGGCACGATGTCGATCGACGACGGGGTTGCGCCCAGCGCGATCAGCTCGGCCATCTCGTCCTGGCAGGTCGCCAGTACGACGTCGGCAACGCGAGCCAGCTCGGATTCGGCGCCGATCCGGCCCGGCGGGCTGGTGTCGTCACTGCCCTGCATGCGCTGCTTGACTGCTCCCAGGGCGTGGAAGGTCTGCACGTGTGGCACCGCCGGTCGGCCGGCCCTCTGCACGGCTCGGATCGCCTCGCGAGCCGCCAGCCCAGACATCCAGAAATGTGCGTGCACCAGGTCGGGCCGTGCGGATGGATCGAGCCAGGGATCGGAGTTCGGGGGTTGGTTGCCCCAGTCGCGGGCCATCCAGCGACCGAAGGCCGGCATCCAGGGCAGCAGGTCATCCTTGGGCAGGGGCTGCGGCGGGCCGGCCGGGACGTGGATCACCGTTGCGCCGGGGGCCAGTTCGACCCGTTCCGGCAAGACCGGATCATCCCGGCGAATGTAGATCCGGACATCGTGCCCGCGCCCGGCCAGCGTCCGTGAGAGCGCTGCCACGTAGACGTTCTGGCCGCCGGCGTCAACGTCGCCAATCGTCGCCAGCGGACTCGCGTGCTCGGAGACCAAAGCGATTCTCATCGAAACCCCCTTTCAGGAACACGTTCCAGTCATCGAGGAACCGATCGAGCCCGTACCTGGACCGCGCATGGTTCCGTGCACCAAGACCCGCTTCTCGAGCCGCGTCTGGATTGGCCAGCCAGTGGCGGGCGGCGGCCACCAGTTCGCCGGGATCGTTACTGAGCACTCCCGCCTCCGGCGGGACCGCCCGGGGTGCCTCGGTCGTGCTCAGAGCCAGCACCGGCATGCCGATGGTCATCGCCTCGATCAGCGCCAGCCCAAGACTGGTCCAGCGATATGGATGCAGGTAGGCACGATGCTGGGCCAGCCTCCGGTGTAACTCCTGCTGGGGCGGGTTCTCGTGCCGGTTCTGCCGCGGCAGGCCGTCCAGCTCGTTGACCCGCATGCCGTAGTAGTGCACGTCGACCTGGGCGGCGATCCGCAGGGCCAGATCGGTGCCGGCCACCCGCGCGCGGCGGACCGGATCGTTCACCGCGACTCCGAGCGATGGCTTGAAACCCCGGTAGAGGTACCCCGGATCGGGGATCCCGTGCTCGATCACGGTGACTGGGGCGGCTCCGCAGTCCCACATCATCTGGTTGAAGTGGGTCACGTGCACGATCGGGATGTCCCTCCGGTCGGCCAGTGGATGGACCGTGGACGCCGCAGGTCCGGCCGGGGCGTTGTGCTCGACGTAGATCGCGGGCAGGTCGGTGCCCGGGCGGCGTCCGGTCCAGAGTTCGGTCAGGGCAAGCTCTTCCGGGCGCTGCAGCAGCACCACGTCGATGTCAGCATCCCGCAGTTGTTCCGGGCTGACCTCCTGGGCCGAGGCCGGCCACTCCCAGGTCTCGGCCCGCCCCCGGCCGTCGGGGGCCCGGCCGGGCACAACCGGAATCAAGTGGTCGTGCGGCCCTTGGACGAACGACGTCATCCACGAGCCGTGCACATGCCAGGCCAGGATCCTCATGCCGCTCCCGCCTGCCCTCGCAGGACCGGCGGTGCGGCCCGCCCGGGCTGGGCCAGCTGGGCGATGGCCGCCACCACCGTGGCCGGGTCGATGTCGTTGAGGCAGGGGTGGCCAGGAACGGGGCAGGATCGGGCCCGGCTGCCGCGGCACGCTGCGAGCTGATCGCCGAGCAGCACCACCGGCACGCCGAACGGCGCCCAGCGGGCGGCCGGCACCACCGGAGAGAACAGTGAGACCACCGGTGTGCCGGTGGCCGCCGACAGATGGGCCGGGCCACTGTTCACCGCCACTGTGCAGGCGGCGCCGGCCAGTACGCCGGCTAGCTGCCCGAAGCTGGTCTGGCCTCGCAGGTCGATGGTGCCGAGCCCGTGGCGGGCCTGATCGGACGGGGGGCGGCCGCCGGTTACCACCACCGGCCAGCCCGCGGCCACCACGGCCCGGATCAGATCGCGGGCCCGATCGAACCCCAGGGATCTGGCCGGCACCGACGCCTCAGGATGGATGACGATATAATCCTCAGGCAGATCGAATCCTGAATCAGGCTGTAACACGTGGACTTTCAAGCATCCATCGTCGCCGGGTGGCCGGCTGAAACCGGCCGCCGCAGCCAGTTCGAGGGCAGCGGTGACCTCGTGCACTTCGGCCCGCTGATGACGCACGTCCAGCAGCGAGCCCGGGTAGTCCTCACAGTCGGCCGCGACATGGGGGACGCCGGCCATCCGCGCGATCAGAGCCATCGGCAGCGGGCTCTGGTGGAACGAGGTGAATATGACCACCTGCCGGTAACGCCGGATGGCCAGGGCGTGGATCAGTCCGGTCAGCTGGCCGGGCTCCACCGGCACAGGCTGATACCCGCTCCACGGCGGGTCGAACACCAGCACATCGCCGGCGCCGGGCAGCAGCCGGGCGGCCGCCTCTCCGGCTGGTGATACCAGCAGGTCGACTGCCTGAGGGGCGGATCCATGAGCCAGTGCCCTGATCGCCGGCCCGGTCAGCAGCACATCTCCCGCGCTGTCCAGCCTGACCGCCAGGGTCTTGGCCGCCGTGATCGAGTCACTCATTGCGACCCCACCAGGTCACGCCCGGGACGGTGGGTCTCAGCCGGCGCGCGCATAGCCAGCTCGACCGCTTCCAGCAGGTCGGCGGCGACCAGCGGGGAATCCGCGATCTCGGCGGGACGGGTCTGCCCGGTCGGCACCAGCACCGCCCGGGCCCCCGCCGCGCGAGCGGCCGCGCTGTCCGGGCCGCCCCCCCCCCCTGGCGTCGGCGGGCCCCGCCCCGGGGGCCCCCCCCCGGCCCGCTGGATCAGCAGCGGTCCCGGTTTGCGACAGGCACAGTGGTCGGCGGCCACGTGCGGGCAGATCTGCCAGCTGTCCAGGCCCCCCAGCTGCCGGTCGATCTCGCGGTTCACCGCCCAGGCATCGCCCGCAGTGATCAATCCGCGTCCGATGCCGGACTGGTTACTGACCACTCCCGTGCGCAGCCCCGCCGCCCGGACCGCCTGCAATGCGGTGCGGGCAGCTGGCATCAGCTGGACCGCGTGCGGGTCACCGTTGTAGGGGACGTCGTGCACGAGGGTTCCGTCCCGATCGAACAGCACCGCCTTCACGGGCAGCGGCCAGGCGGGGACCGCTCCCCGCCAGCGCCAGCGGCCGATCGCCCGATGAGCTACCGCCGCGAACGGGATGCCGATGCTGGTCAGCGCCATCCGCTGGATCTCGGGCCACCAGCCGGGATCGCCCGGGCGAGGGCCGGGCCGCAGCCGGCGGATGGCGAAGTCCGCGGTGAGTGCGGTCCAGGTCAGCGCCGAGGGGGCGGCGGCTCGAGGCCGCCGCAGGGGGGTGGGACGGCGCCCTCGCGGTGCGGAAGG
>CALMAR010000090.1 GCA_937859855.1 uncultured Kineosporia sp. | reverse complement strand
TCGTCGAGCAGTGCATGCCGGGCCTGGCCGGGTCCAAGGTCAGTCAGGTGACCGACGTCGACCAGTGCGACTACGACCTGGTCAGCGACGACGACTTCGTGCTCGGTGCGGTGCCCGGCTTCAGCAACGTGTTCGTCGGCGTCGGCTGGCGCGGCACCGGGTACAAGTTCTCACCCTGGGTCGGGCGGGTGCTGTTCGAACTGGCCCTGCGCGAGGGCACCGTCTACGACGTCGGTCGATTCAGCCCGGCCCGCTTCACCGCCGGCCTGTCCGTCCCGGAAACCACTGTGCTGGAGGGTAAACCGTCATGAGTCGTGCTTCCACCCGGACCTTCGAGCAGCGGCTGGCCGACGGCCCCATCCTGGGTGCCGAGGGGTACGTGTTCGAACTCGAGCGCCGTGGCTACATCAAGGCCGGCCCGTACGTGCCGGAAGTGATCCTGGACGCGCCGGACGCTCTGCGGCAGCTGCACCGGGAGTTCCTCCGGGCCGGCGCCGACGTGATGGTGGCCCTGACCTACTACGCGCACCGGGAGAAGCTGAAGGACGTCGGCCGGGAGGGTCAGCTGGAGGAGCTGAACCGGCAGGCGGTCCGGATCGCCAACGAGATCGCCGCCGAGGGCGGCGCCCTGGTGGCCGGGAACATCTGCAACACCTGGTCGTTCGACCCGGGCAACCCGGTGGAGTCCGGCGCGGTGGTACGCGAGCAGTACCGGGAGCAGCTGGGCTGGGCGGTCGAGGAGGGCATCGACTTCGTGATCGCCGAGACCAACGACTTCGTCGGGGAGGCGCTGATCGGGCTGGAGGTCTGCCAGGAACTCGGCCTGCCGGTGATGGTGACCTTCGCCAGCGTGCAGCCTGAAACCACTTACGACGGCTACGGTTACGTCGATGCCTGCCAGGCTCTGGCCGATGCGGGCGCCGATCTGGTCGGGCTGAACTGCTCGCGCGGGCCGGCCACCATGCTGCCGCTGCTGGAGCAGATCCGGAGTGCGGTGAGTATTCCGATCGCGGCGCAGCCGGTTCCGTACCGGACCAGTGCCGAAGTTCCGGCCTTCGAATCACTGGCCTATCCCGACGGCGGCCGAGCCTTTCCGATCGGGCTGGAGCCGTTCGCTCTCGCACGCTTCGAGATGGCCCAGTTTGCCCGGCAGGCAGCCGATCTCGGCGTGGGCTACATCGGCATCTGCTGCGGCGGCTCGCCGCACTACGTGCGCGCGATGGCGGAAGCACTGGGCCGGACGACGCCCGCCAGCCGCTACTCCCCCGCCCTCGACCTGCACCCCGTGCTGGGCAGTGCTGAGGGTGGATCGGGCGGATCGGGCGGATCGGCTCAGCCGGTGATGGGTGACTGGAGCGTCAACGCCTGAGAACGCTCAGGCCCAGGCCCAGCTGCGAGATTGGCCGATCGAATCGCTGCCTCCGGTCAGTGATGGATCAGCCCGGATGGCCGGCGTTGTCGTTGCGGCGCCTGAACTACGATCCAGCTGGGGTTCTGATTACGGCATCGCGCAGCCGGGCCTGATCGGGAGGAAACTGCTCGTCGATCGGGCGCAGTTCGTCGGCGTACGACACCGAAGTGCGGCGCAGCACACCGGTCCGGCTGATCGCGTAGGCACCCATCCGCCACAGTGGCGGTGAGTAGACGTGGATGGACACGCTGCCCTCGGCCTGTCCGGTCATCCGGTGGATGTGGTCGGGGCCGAACGAATAGAAGTGCCCAGCTGCAACCGTGGCCCGCACACTGTCGGCGCCGACGGCCAGGTTGTGCTCGACCAGGGCACCGCGAGCCACCGCGACCGCGCCCGAGGAGATGTCGTGGTCGTGCCAGCCGGTGTCGTTACTGGGGGTCCAGCAGATCAGCCAGACATCGACGTGGGCGTCGCGGTGCAGAGACACGTAGTGCCGGTGCCCGGCGTGGTACTCGACCTTCGAGTCCCACAGTTCGGGCCGGGCGGCGATGGCTTGGGCCAGCGCGGCCATCTCCTGACGTTCGAGCTGACGGCTGGGCAGTTGGACTGGCAGATCGGTGAGACCGGGCATCAGGCTGCGCCTCCGGGATGAACAGGGCCTCCGGCCAGGAACCGGCGGGGGTTGCTGCTGGTGATGGCCAGGGCGGCGGCGTTGCCGAGGTGGAACGGCGGTGCCCGGAAGTCGCTGGGCTGGCAGTAGGGCCGATCACTGCCGGCCACGATCACGTCGATGCCGAGCGCCCGGATCAGGGCGTCGATCGCCTGCGGGCCGTAGCTGGAGGTCTCCACGAACACGCTCGGGTCGACCGCGCCGGTGGATCCGCCCCGGGCCTGGAACCGTTCGTGATGGACCGGTGCCAGCCCGGCGCCCGCGGCGAAGCAGATCCGCAGATCCGGCAGCAGTGACCGGCCGGTCACCTGCCAGCTCCACCAGGCTGACTGAAGCTGAGCCGGGTAACCGGCCACGGCGGCCCACCAGGCGGGCAGGCGGCCGATGTCAGGTTCGGCGAGTAGCGGGCCCGGGTGCACCAGCACCGGCCGGTCGGCGGCCTGGCACACCTCCAGCACCGGCGAAAGACTTTCCAGCGCAGCCGGATTGGCCATCCAAGAGGCCGGAATCTGGAGTCCGGCGAAGCCCGCACCGAGCAGATCCTTCAGCTCGGCCAGGTCCGGCTCGGTCCGGGTCACCGCGGCCCAGGCCCTGAACGGCGGAGGCAGGCGGGCCGCACCAGCATGCCAGGACTGAAGCAGCGGCCCACCCTCGGAGGGATCCAGGTCCTCGAGCCCGAGCGGGCTGGAGAGTGAAACCAGGGCCAGCGTGGCCTGCTCCAGCATTTGGCGGGCCCGTTGATCGTGATCCTGTCGCCGGAGCTGGTAAGGCGGTTCGCCGGCCAGATACAGGGTCCAGCCGTCCAGCCGGGGCGCCCGGGTGCGAGCTCGCAGAGCGTCGATCAGTTCGGCCGGCCAGAGGTGCTGGTGAACGTCGATCAGCGCTTGGGCTGCAGCTGTCTGCCCCGCCATCTCGCTCCTATCCGCCGCCCCACGCCGGCCAGCTGGCTCATCGGGTGAGAACCGGCGGGACATCGTTGGCGGGCCGCCGTGTTCTCATTGTGAAGCGCTTAACCAGACCTGGTCAATGGCCGGACAGAGCGGACCACCCAGCAAGATCACGTGCTCAGCACGCACTAGTGCGCCCGCACGGCCACAAGTGCGGGGCTGAGCCGGTGATCAAGACGCCGTGCGCGCGCCAACGGGCCGTTCAATGCCGGGGCGCGGCCACGCTGCCGCGCGGCATCGGCTCGGGAGCGAGCACACTGCGTCGTCCAGCTACCACATCGCCCGACTCCTCGGTGACCCAGCGGACCACGGTGCTGACCAGATCCTCGGCCGGCCATCGGTAACTGGACAGGGCCGGTGTGAGCAGCCTGGACACTGGCAGATCGTCGTAACCCACGACTGAGATGTCTTGCGGCACAGCCAATCTCAGTTCAGCTGCGGCCGCGTAGACGCCGAAGGCGAACGAGTCGGCCAGACACAGGAACGCAGTCACCGGGCTCGCTGCCCGCAGCTGGTCCCGGGCGATCGCGGCCGCCCCGTCGAGATCGTGCGGCGAGGTGAGCAGCTGAGCAGTCAGGCCGAGCTTCGGCGCGACCCGCTGGACGATCTGCTCGGCCGAGCGGTCCGGCGTCGAGGGTGCGGCCGGGGTGAGCACGGTGACCCGGGTGTGCCCGGCGCCAGCCAGCATCCGCAGCCCGTCGGTCAGTCCGGTGACGTTGTCGAACAGCACCGAACTGGCCAGCGCAGCGGCGGGCAGCGCGTCGCCGATCGAGATCAGGGTGGTGTGCTCGTCCAGCTCGGCCCAGTGGTCGGCCATCGGGTCGACCGGCAGCACGATCAGGGCGTCCACCCGCTGATCGACCAGCCGCCGAGCCAGCAGCGCCTCGCGCGAAGGATCGTTGCCGGCGTCCACGGTAAACGCGTTGCGACCGGCCTCGAGCAACTCTCGGCCCAGCGCCGCGGCCAGGTTCTGGTGCCACGGATTGGTCAGCGAGCCGCAGAGCAGTCCGACCGTCTCGGTCCGCCCCGAGGCCAGAGCCCGGGCGATCGGATCGGCCTGGTAGCCCAGCCGTTGCGCGGCCTCACGCACCCGGGCCTGGGTCTCGGGCGGAACGTGCAGTCCCCGCAGGGCGTAGCTGACCGCGGCAGACGACAGGCCGGTGTCCTCCGCGAGATCCCGGAGAGTAGTGCGCCGCCGCCGTTCACTCACAGGCTCACCGTAGCCACCCGGCGGCCGGCTGCAACGACATCGCCAGCCGCCGCATTGCTGACATACCCCCGCCGATCGGCGAGGATGCGGTCACGCTGCTCGCGGCCACTGGGGAGGACACGCCACCATGAGCACTCAACCGCCGGGGCCGGGCCAGCCCTGGCCCACCAGCCCAGCTCCGTGGGAGACCGGCCGGCCGCCCTTGCCGGGCCAGCCTCAGCAGCAGTACCCGATGCGGCCGCCGATGCCCATGCCGGTGGCGCCGGGCCACGTTCCGAATCCGGTGACGCGGCCCAGCATCTGGCGGATTGCGATCGGAGTCTGGCTCGGCCTCATCCTCTTCATGATCACGCTGATCATCCTGGGTGTCGCGGCCGGCAGCGCGTTCGAGAGCCAGCTGCGCGGCGACTTCCGGACCCACATCGACGACAACGGCTTCGGCTCAGGCGATTAGCCCGGGCCGAAGCCGTTACCGAGCCAGCTGGTCAGGCGGCGCTGGAGACGGTGCCGGAGTCCTCGCTGGAGTCCGTGCCGGCGACGGTGCTGACGGCTGGCTCCAGGGCCAGTTCCAGTACCTGAGCCACGTCGGACACCAGGTGCACGGTCAGCTGTTCACGCACCTGCTCGGGGACGTCGTCCAGGTCCGGCTCATTGCGGGCCGGAATGATCACGTCGGTGATGCCCATCCGATGCGCGGCCAGCAGCTTCTGCTTGACCCCGCCGATCGGCATCACCCTGCCCGTCAGCGACACCTCGCCGGTCATCGCCACGTCGTCGCGGACCAGCCGGCCGGTCAGCAGAGACGCCAGCGCCGTGGTCATGGTGACCCCGGCCGACGGCCCGTCCTTGGGCACCGCCCCCGCCGGGAAGTGCACGTGCACCCGGTGGTCAGCCAGTGATCCGGTCGGAATCGCGAGCCGCTGCGCGTTGGCCCGCAGGTAGCTGAGCGCGATCTGGGCCGACTCCTTCATCACGTCGCCGAGCTGCCCGGTCAGGGTCAGGCCCGGTTCGCCGTCCATGGTGGCGACTTCGACGAACAGCACGTCGCCGCCGGTCCCGGTCACCGCCAGCCCGGTCGCGACACCGGGCACCGCGGCCCGCCGCTCCGCTTCCGGAGTGAACCGGGGCCGGCCCAGATAGGTCCGGACGTCGCCCGCGCCGACCACCACCTTCTCGGCGTCATCGGCCTGGGCGATAGCGGTGGCCACCTTGCGCAGGATCCGGGCGATGGCCCGTTCGAGCTGGCGGACACCGGCCTCGCGGGTGTATTCGGATGCGACCAGCCGCAGCGCATCGTCCTGGACCGACACCTCGTCCAGGCCCAGCCCGGCCCGGTCCAGCTGGCGCTGGAGCAGGTGATCGCGGGCGATGGCCACCTTCTCGTCCTCGGTGTAGCCGTCCAGGCGCACCAGTTCCATCCGGTCCAGGAGCGCCTCCGGGATCGCCTCGGCGACGTTCGCCGTGGCCAGGAACAGCACGTCGGACAGGTCCAGGTCGACCTCGAGGTAGTGGTCGCGGAAGGTGTGGTTCTGGGCTGGGTCGAGCACCTCGAGCAGGGCCGAAGCCGGGTCACCGCGGTAGTCCGCGCCGACCTTGTCGACCTCGTCCAGCAGCACCACCGGGTTCATCGAACCCGATTCCTTGATCGCGCGAACGATCCGGCCGGGCAGGGCCCCGACATAGGTCCGGCGGTGGCCGCGGATCTCGGCCTCGTCCCGGACCCCGCCCAGCGCGACCCGGACGAAGTTGCGGCCCAGCGCCCGGGCCACCGATTCACCCAGCGAGGTCTTGCCGACACCGGGCGGCCCGACCAGGGCCAGCACCGCGCCCGATCCGCGGCCGCCGACCAGGTCCAGCCCGCGCGCGGACCGGCGGGCCCGCACAGCCAGGTACTCGGTGATCCGGTCCTTGACGTCGTCCAGGCCGGTGTGATCAGCGTCCAGCACCGCCCGGGCAGCCGGAACATCGTTGCTGTCCGGCGTCTTGATGCCCCAGGGCAGGTCGAGGATGGTGTCCAGCCAGGTCCGGATCCAGCCACCTTCGGGCGAGGCATCCGGAGTGCGCTCCAGCCGGTCGGCCTCGCGCAGCGCGGCTGTGCGGACGGCGTCCGGCAGGGTGGCCGCCTCGATCCGGGACCGGTAGCTGGCCTCGTCCCCGGCGTCTCCTTCGCCCAGCTCCTTGCGGATCGCGGCCAGCTGCTGGCGCAGCACGTACTCGCGCTGGGTCTTGTCCAGGCCCTCGCGGACCTCCTCGCGGATCTTGTCGGTGACTTCGACCTCGGCCAGGTGGGCGCGGGCCCGATCCAGCAGCAGGGTGAGCCGTTCCTCCAGATCCTGCGTCTGCAGCAGGGTCACCTTGTCGGCGAGCTCGATCCAGGAGGCGTAGCCGGCCGCGTCCGCGATCTCGTTCGGGTCGTTCATCCGCTGCACGGTGTCGACGATCTGCCAGGCGTTTCGGTGCTGCAGGATCGAGGCCAGCAGCTGCTTGAACTCACCGGCCAGTTCACGGGCCTTCGGTGTGGGAACAGCGGTGTCGAGCACCTCGGCCTCGACCCACAGAGCGGCGCCGGGCCCCATCACACCGGTGCCGATCCGGGCCCGATGGGTGGCGCGGAGGACGGCGGCGGGCTCGCCACTGGGCAGCCGGCCAATTTGAGTCACCGTGGCGACCACGCCCATCACGCCGGACTGGCCGTCGAGGCGAGGGACGAGCAGCAGCCGCAGCGGCTGTTCCTCGTCTGGCTGGTTGGTGCGGGCGGCGCGGGCGGCGTCCACACTCGCCTGAGCCTGATCGGTCAGCTCGACCGGCACGGCCATGCCCGGGAGAACGACGATGTCATCGAGGAACAGGACGGGAAAGTTCTGAGTAGTCACGGGGTCTGCAACGGTGATTACACGGTTACTGTTCCAGGGTTGACTCTCCTGGGCTCAACTTTCGCCCAGGGCAGATCGGCTGGCCGGATCAGTTGCGGAAGGAGTCGAATGCGTTCATCGCGAGGTTCTCCGTGTCCGTGGTGGGGTCGGCGCCGCGGATCAGCACCCCGATCTTGGCGTTGTCACTCTGCCGGGTGGCGGAGATCAGGACCGACCGGCCGTTGGTGTCGGAGCAGAGGCCGGATTCGAGCTTGAGCCCGACCCAGTCCCCCCGGGTGAACGCGGTGGCGTAACCGCTGACGTTGGCGCACACCGGGCGTTGCGTTGTCCGGCTGGCCGCGTTGATGAAGTCGGCCGGCGTCGTCGGTGTGCCAGTCAGATCGGTCACCGAGAAGCCTTGCTCAGCCGGGTGATTGGCCGGGTCGTTCCAGAACGCCACATTGTTCTTCGCGACCTCGATGATCGGAGCATCGGGGAAGAACGCCGACTTGGCATCGGCCTTGACCATCCAGCCGGACGGCTTCTGAAAGCCGAACTGACCACTCTCGTGGACCGTGTAGCCCTTGGGGAACGCCTCACCGGTGGTGGCTGCCGCCGACGGGGTCACCAAGGGGGTGGCGCTGGCCGCCGGCGCCGCCGTCCGGGCAGGGGTGGCGGTGGTCTTGTCCTGGTCGCCGCGCAGGCCCAAAAACAAGAACACCAGGGCGAGCGTCAGCACAGCAGTGGCAACCGCGACGCCAGCGATGATCACAACGCGCTTGCCGTCGCTACTCTGCGGACCTGGACCCGGACCCGGGCCTGCGCCGCCCGGCTGTTGTGGTGCCGGGC
>CALMAR010000089.1:7059-7368 GCA_937859855.1 uncultured Kineosporia sp. | reverse complement strand
GGCCAGCACCCCGGCGGCCTGGCCGTAGGAACCGGCCCGATCAGCCGCCCCGGCCAGGGCAGTGGTGGTACCCAGCGCGCGCAGCAGGACGGCGATCCCGCCCAGCAGCCGCCGCTCGATGCTGAGCCGGGGCGGCAGCACGAACCGGGTCAGGGCGAGCGCAGAGCCGGCCAGCAAGCCCAGCGTGAGGGCCTGGCCACCGGGCTGGTGGGGGGCCCTCAGGGCCCCCCCCCACCCCCGCCACCCCCGGACCCGCCCCCCCCACCGGGAACCGTCGCGCCCCCCCCCCGCCCCCCCCCCCCCACCCCC
>CALMAR010000089.1:0-7049 GCA_937859855.1 uncultured Kineosporia sp. | reverse complement strand
GCCACGACCAGCACCGGCACCAGCGGTCCGAGCACCGAACTGCTGATCGATCCGGCCCGGACCCCGGACCAGGCCGCCCATCCGGCCAGTAGGCCGGCGCAGACCGCGGCCGCGCCCGCGGCATAGCTCAGGCCGGGCACTTGATCTGCCCCCCAGAGTCCGGTGCCACGGACCGCCCAGGCATCGGCGAGCACCAGCACCACCCCGAGCCAGCCGATCGCCTCGGCGGCGTCCGTCAGCTTGGGCTTGAGCAGGGTGGAGCCGAGCAGCACGCCCGTGGTGCAGGCGGCGATGATGGCGGCTCGCATCGGCAGGCCCATCAGCCGCCACGAGTAGACCAGGAAGACGATCGAGGCCACCGCCAGCAGCAGGGCACCGATGATCAGCAGCACGCCGTGTACTCCCAGCCGGGAGAACAGGCTGGGCCGGGCCGCGGATCCGGTCTGGAACTGCCGCGGATAGGGCTGATAGTCCGGCCCCTGCCCGGCGGGCACCGGCGCATGCGCGACGAGCGGCCCTTGCCCGGGCGGGGCGGCCGGAGCCAGCGCGGCTGCCCGGGCCTGGCCACTGATCCGCCGCACGATCAGATCGCGTTCGTCCAGCAGCCGGGCGATGTCCAGGCTCAGGTTGTGCAGCTGGGCGCCGTCGGGGCCGGACAGTTCGGCGCCGCAGCTGGTGCACCGGGGGCCGAGCAGTTCCGCCCCGCAGACCGGGCAGTGCGTGGTATCGGTCAGGGAGGCTCTGGTGAGCAGCATGCTGCTGATCCTCTTGATCTGGGGTCCGGTGCCACACCGGCGATCTACCTAACCGGCGACCACCGCCGGCTGAGTAGGCCTACTCAGCTGGCGGCCGATGGAGGGCTGATCGGCAGTCAGTCGACGTTGATCAACCGGTCCACGCCCCCGGATGGAACCATCATCAGCGGCTGCAACTGCCCGAACCCGCGCAGGAACCGGCGCCTCTGCGGCACCAGCACGATGTCGGGGTTGGGCCGCAGCGAGCTGGCGGTGGTGGGATCGGTGATCACCGTCCCGGGCTGGGCCAGTGCGGTGAGCCGGCTGGCCAGGTTGACGGTCGGGCCGTACACGTCTCCGAGACTGCGCAGCACCGGGCCGTGGGCCAGGCCGATCCGGACGTCGGGGACCAGGTCGTCGATCGCCATCCGCTCCGCGATGGACAGCGCGATCACCGCTCCGGCGTCAGGGCTTTCGGCGGTGAACAGCACCTCGTCGCCAACGGTCTTGACCACTCGGCCGCCGCCGGTGGTGGTGACGTCGGCGGCCAGTCCCTCGAAACGTTGTACCAGGCGGCTCAGTTCGCGCCGGGGCAATCGCCGGGACAGCCGGGTGTAGGCGACCAGATCGGCGAAGCCCACGGTCAGCTCGATCTCCGGTTCGACCGAGTCGTCCATCCGGGCGACGGCGGCGGCGAGCTGGCGCCGGAACGAGTAGATCAGCAGCCGTTCCAGGTCCGGCCTCAGCTGCTCCAGCGTCTTCAGCGCATCCACCGGCTCTCCGGCCGCCTGCCGGGCGGCCAGGTACTCCAGCAGGGCTTCGGCTTCCCAGCTGACCAGCCGGTCGGTGTTCTGGCCCAGGGCCCGGGCGCAGGTGATCGCCGTCTCGTCGTCGATCACCCCGTCCCGGACCAGCGACACCACTCGGCGCAGGGCGTCCAGATCGGCCTCGGTGAAGGCGATGTCCTCGTCCTGGACGCCGGGAAAACCCAGGGCCCGCCAGAGTTTCCGGGCCGAATGCAGGGAGACGCCGGCCGCCCGCGCGACCTCGCGGCGGCGCAGGGTGCGCGGGCCGCCGAGCAGGTCGGCGATCAGCGATTCCCGGATGGTGCTGTCGTCCGGGCTCATGGCGACCTTCGGGGGATCACTGCTGGCGACCGGCCGGGCCGCGGTATTCCTCGTCGAAGGCGTCGTCCAGTTCCCGGGCGACCTGCGGGTCCAGGCCGGTGTCGTGCACGCCCCGGGCATCCTCCGACAGCCGGTACAGGGTGCGCTGCACGAGCTCGACCTTGGGGATGTCGTTGAGCAGCAGCTGGCCCCGTTCGCCGGCCGACTCCACGATCAGCGTGCCGCAGCCGAGCATCCGCTCGATCACGTTGTGCTGGAAGGAGACATCGTTCAGCCGGCTCAACGGCATGTCGTGGCCCTGCCGGTTCAGCACGCCACTGCGCAGGATCAGGCGGCGGCTGGTGATCGCGTAGACGGTGTTCCACCACACCAGCCACGGCCACGCCGACCAGCGCAGGGCCGCGATGGCCAGGATCGCCCAGAGCACCACCTGGACCCAGATATTCACCGACAGCAGGGCCACCCCGGCGGCGGCGGCCACACTGAGCAGCAGGATCAGGAACGGGACGATCAGCACCTTGACGTGCTGACGCAGCACCAGCACCAGGCGCTCGTCGTCGGACAGCAGCCGCTTCGGGAATCCCATCCTCCGATCATGCCCGCTCACGGGGCCGGATGTGCACCACGTCACCCGCCGCGAATGCCCGAACTGCCGGGTTTCCGGCCTCGGCGCCGGCGACCCGAACCAGAAGCCGCCCCTCGTCGTCCACCCCCTCGGCCACGCCGTCCACCACCGGGCCGTCTGCCGCCGGGTCGTCCGCGCCGGAGGCGGACGGGAGAATCACCCGCACGTCCCGCCCGATCGTCTGGCAGCGTTCCCGGAAGGCCGCCGCCACCGAGGCGCGGGGATCGCCGGCGGCCGCCTCCCAGCGGGAGTACCAGCGTTCCAGGGTCCGCAGCACCGACCGCAGCACCGGGTCACGGCCGGTCCGGGCCGCCCCAGCCATCCGCAGCGATATGGCGGTGGGCCCGGGCAGCTCGGCGGCGTCCTGGCTGACGTTGATGCCGATGCCGAGGACGACGGCTGGGCCCGTTGGGGTGGTCACCACCTCGGACAGCAGGCCCGCCACCTTCAGCGGCTCCCGGTGGCCGGCCCGCAGACCGTCCCTGGGGCCACCGGGAGCCGGTGGCACCAGCACGTCGTTCGGCCATTTGAGCCCGGCCTCCAGGCCACAGTCGCGCCGCAGCGCGTCGGTGACCGCGACGCCGGCCAGCAGGCTGAGCCAGGCCCACCGGGACGGCGGCACGGCGGGACGCAGCAGCACTGAGAAGGTGAGCGCCGAGCGGGGCGCGGCGCTCCATTCCCGGCCCCGGCGGCCTCGCCCGGTGGTCTGCGCCTCGGCCACCAGCACCAGTCCGGCCTCGGCACCGGCCCGGGCCTGTTCGGCGACGTCCTGGTTGGTCGAACCCGTCTGGGTCACGACGTCGATCCGGCGCCAGATGCTGCCTGGCCCGGTCAGGGCCGCCCGCAGCGCTCGCTGGCTGAGCGGCGGCCGGGCCAGATCGGCCCATCGATCATCCACCTGATCACGCTATCCCGGTGCCGAGTTAGGCTCGGCGCTCAGCAACCCACCAGCCAGGAGGAGTGTGAGGATGGTCAATCCGGCGAAGGCCAGCGGTACCGGCGTCCAAGCGGACATCGACATCCACAGCACCGCCGGAAAACTGGCCGACTATCACCGCCGCCAGCACGAGGCGGTGCATGCCGGGTCGCAGCGGGCGGTCGAGAAACAGCATGCCAAGGGCAAGAAGACCGCCCGCGAGCGGCTGGAGGCGCTGCTGGATCCGGGCTCGTTCGCCGAACTGGACACTCTGGCCCGGCACCGCTCACGGGCATTCGGGGTGGAGGGCAAGCGCCCCTATGGCGACGGTGTGGTCTCCGGTTACGGCACCGTCGATGGACGCCAGGTGTGTGTGTTCAGCCAGGACGTGACCGTGTTCGGTGGCAGCCTGGGTGAGGTCTACGGCGAGAAGATCGTCAAGGTGCAGGAGATGGCGATCCGGACCGGAGTGCCGCTGATCGGGATCAACGAGGGCGGCGGCGCGCGGATCCAGGAGGGCGTGGTCTCACTGGGCCTGTACGGGGAGATCTTCGCCAATCACGTCCGGGCCTCCGGCGTGATCCCGCAGATCTCGCTGATCATGGGCGCGGCGGCCGGCGGTCACGTCTACGGCCCGGCCCTGACCGACTTCATCGTCATGGTCGACCAGACCTCGCACATGTTCATCACTGGTCCTGATGTGATCAGAACCGTTACCGGAGAAGAAGTCTCGTTCGAGGAACTGGGGGGAGCGCGGACTCACAACACCCGCAGCGGCAATGCGCACTACATGGGCAGTGATGAGGACGACGCGCTGGAGTATGTGCGGACCCTGCTCTCCTTCCTGCCGGACAACAACCTCTCCGATCCCCCGGTGTTCGATCTCGCCGAGGAGCCGGACGACGAGCCGGACGAATTCCTCGACACCTTCATTCCCGATTCGGCCAACCAGCCCTACGACATGCACGAAGTGCTTCGCCGGGTGCTGGACGCGGGCGAGTTCCTCGAGGTGCAGGCCCTTTTCGCGCCCAACATCATCGTCGGTTTCGGCCGGGCCGATGGCCGCCCGGTCGGCGTGGTGGCCAATCAGCCGATGCAGTACGCCGGGACGCTGGACATCGACGCCTCTGAGAAGGCCGCCCGGTTCGTGCGGACCTGTGACGCCTTCAACATCCCCATCCTGACCTTCGTCGACGTGCCCGGCTTCCTGCCCGGCACGGACCAGGAGTGGAACGGGATCATCCGGCGCGGAGCCAAGTTTATCTATGCCTACGTGGAGGCCACGGTGCCGAAAGTCACTGTGATCACTCGCAAAGCGTACGGTGGCGCCTACGACGTGATGGGATCCAAGCACCTGGGGGCGGACGTCAACCTGGCCTGGCCGACGGCTCAGATCGCGGTGATGGGCGCGCAGGGTGCGGTCAACATCCTGTACCGGCACGAACTGAAGAAGGCGCTGGCCAGCGGCGAGGACGTCGAGGCCGCCCGGCACAACTACGTGACCGAGTACGAGGACACCCTGGCCAATCCCTACATCGCGGCCGAGCGCGGTTACGTGGACGCCGTGATCGCGCCGTCGCAGACCCGCGATCAGGTGATCAGGGCGCTGCGGGCGTTGCGGACCAAGCGTGAGGTGCAGCCGCCGAAGAAGCACGGAAACATCCCGCTGTGAGCGACTCTTCGACCCAGCGCCCGGTGCTGCGGGTGATCCGCGGGGACGCTACCGCCGAAGAGATCGCGGCGATCCTGCTGGTGCTGCGGACTCGTACGATGCACGGCCCCCCGGCCCCGCGGCGTTCGCCGGTCCGCGGCGGATGGAACGACCGCAGCGCGGCGATGCGGTCGCTGCCGGTTCCCGGGCCGGGAGCCTGGACCTCATCCTCCTGGGCCCGTTGACCAGGCTGCTGCTCGCATCGGCGTCCCCGGCCCGGCTGGCGACCCTGCGAGCGGCCGGGATCGAGCCGATCGTGCAGGTGTCGTCGGTGGACGAGGAGGCCGTGCTGGCAGCGGCCAAGGTGCGTGATCCGGCCCAGGTCCCGCTGTTGCTGGCCCGGGCCAAGGCGCAGGATGTGGCCGCGACCGGGCCGGGCCCGGTGCTGGTGGTGGGCTGCGACTCGATCCTCGACCTGGACGGCGTGGCGCTGGGCAAGCCGCGCGACGCGGCCGACGCGGTCAGCCGGTGGAAGCAGATGCGCGGGCGCAGCGGGGTATTGCGGACGGGTCACTGGGTGATCGACCTGAGTTCGCCGTCTTCGCCTGCGGCTGGCGCGGTTTCGGCCACCGAAGTGCACTTCGCCAACGTGAGCGATGACGAGATCACCGCCTACGTGGCGACCGGCGAGCCGCTCCTGGTGGCCGGTGCGTTCACCATCGATGGGCTGGGCGGCGCCTTCGTCACCGGGGTGAACGGCGATCACCATGGTGTGGTGGGCATATCACTGCCACTGTTGCGTGAACTCGCGATGTCGCTCGGGCTGACCTGGCCGCAGCTCTGGACGCGCTCAGGTCCTTGATCCAGCCGGACCGCCTGAGCAGCCGTGCGCGGTCAGGTGAGGAGAGCCTTGCCGAACCAGTCCCCCGGGCCGGAGAGCCCCGGCGGGATGGCCCAGAGGCCGCTGCCGACGTGCTTGATGTATTCGTTCAGTCCGTCGAACTGGCCCAGCCGCCGCTGGATCGGGACGAACTGCGTGTGGGCGTTCTTCTGGAATGCGATGAAGAACAGGCCCGCTTCGAGCTGCCCGGTGGCCGGATCGGTGCCGTCGGTGAACGAGTATCCCCGGCGGAGGATGCGCGCGCCGTTGTTGTTCGCCGCCGCGGCCAGGCGGATGTGCGAGTTCTCCGCGATGACCGGCGTGCCGTCCTGGTTGCGGGCGCTCAGGTCGACCGGATCGAATTCGGCTTTCCCGGTCAGGGGGGCACCACTGACCTTGGCCCGGCCGAAGATCGACTCCTGGTCGGCCAGGTAGTCGGCGTCCCAGTTCTCGATCAGCATCCGGATCCGCCGGGCTACCAGGTAGCTGCCCCCGCGCATCCAGGGCTGGTCGGTCTCGTCACCGACCCAGACGTGCTGATCCATCGCGGCCTGGTCCTCGGCCTTGATGTTGTTGGTGCCGTCCTTGAAACCCATCAGGTTGCGCGGAGTGGCCTGAGCGGCCGAGGTGGATGATGTCCGGCCGAAACCGAGCTGCGACCAGCGCAGCACCGCTGTTCCCCGGGCCAGCCGGGAGAAGTTACGGATCACATGGAAGGCCACCTGCGGGTCGTTGGCGCAGGCCTGCACGCACAGGTCGCCGCCACTGCGCTCCGGGACCAAGAGTTCCCCCGGAAGGGACGGCAACGCCTCCAGAGCCGCGGGCTGGCGATCGCCCAGGCCGAATCGGCCGTCGAACAACGACGGGCCGAAGCCGACAGTGATGGTCAGGCTGGCTGGGCCCAGGTCCAGCGCCTCACCGGTGTCCACCGGCGGAGCCTGCGGATGGGTCTCGATCGATCCGATCGCCTCACCCTGGACCATCCGGGATGCCGCCGCCGCCCAGAGCCCGAGCATCGCCATCAGCGCCTGCTTGTCCGCGGTCACCACATCGAAGGCGGCGAAGGCCAGGCGGTCCTGTTCGGGGGTGGCGATGCCGGCCTGATGGGTCCCGTAG